>NZ_JBVHWM010000042.1:0-82905 GCF_055564375.1 Streptomyces sp. NPDC029138 | reverse complement strand
GGGGATGTGGTGTGGAGGGCGTCCTTGCGCACCTCACGCGCGCACACATCCCTCCCCCCCCCCCACCCCCACGGGGGGGGGGGGGGGTCCGGGGGGGGGGGGGGGGGGACCCCCCCCCCCCCCCCGGTGCCCCCGGTCAGCCGGCCGGCTTCAGGTCGGTGATCTTCAGGGTCTTCAGGTCGGACTGGACGTCGATCCGGCTGACCTGCGCGTGCGGCCCGTCGCTCCAGGTGAGCGTGACCCTGCTGGTGGCGTGGCCGGCGCCGGAGCCGGTGTACGCCACCTTCCACTTCACCGGCACGTTCTGCGCGAACAGGATGCCGTCGGCGTGTTCCTTCTTCTCGTAGGCGGCGACCTTCTTCTGCGCGGCGGCGGAGAGGTAGAACGCACGCAGGGCCTTGGCGCCGGCCGCGGCGGTGGGGTCGTCGGTGGCCCAGACGGCGTCGATGTAGGCGCCGTAGAAGTCGGCCACGTGCTGGGTGACGTCACGCGGGTCGCCCTGCGTGGACGACACGGCGGCAGCGCGGGTGGTGCCGTTCGCGGAGGCCCCCGCCAGGGCGGGCGTGACGGCGGCCAGGGTGAGGCCGGCGGTGAGGGCGGCGGCGGTGAGGAGGGTCTTGCGGCTGCGCACGGACATGTTTCGCGTTCCCCCGGTTTCTTCGCGACCGGGCTGATCCCGGCCGTCGACGGAGCCTAAGACCGCGTTTCCCGCGTCCTGGTTCCGCTTTCCCCTCCGCTCTTTTCGGTCATTCCGGCGCGGGCCGCTCCCGTTCCCTCGACCAACCGGGCGAGGTTGTGCAGAGCCATGTATCTCCCTCACCTACGACGGCCCGGCCGGCGCCGGGAAAGGCGCGTGCGGGGGCGCCTGCACACGCCGGGTGGCGCGGATGGTGTCCATGGGCTCACGGTAGGGGCCGGCGACCGCCACGGCCGTCGTACGACGAAGGCGGGGCCGAGGTCCGGGAGGTGGGTCGGACCCCGGCCCCGGGTCTGTCACGGCTTGCGGGCGACCGCGCCGTACATCGCGATGTCCTCGTCCCGGATGCCCTGTTCGCCGCTGCCGTCGGGGTGCCACTTGTGCACCTGGACGATGCCGGGCTCGACCAGGTCCAGGCCCGTGAAGAACTCCTGGGCCTCGTCCAGGGTGCGCAGCCGCATCGGCATGTTGCGGGCCGCGTACTCTCGGGCGACCCGGCCCACCTCCTCGGGGGCGAACTCGGCGGTGCCGATGGACATCGCGAGGTGGCTGCCGGACGGCAGCGGCTCCAGCAGCCGCCGTACGACGCCGACCGCGTCGTCCGCGTCCAGCATGAAGTGGACGATCGCGATGACGGTGAGGGCGACGGGCCGGCTCAGGTCCAGGGTCTCGCGCAGCTCGGGGGCGTCCAGGATGGCCGCCGGGTCACGGAAGTCGGCCTCGATGTACGCGGTCCGGCCCTCGGGGGCGCTGGCCAGCAGGCCCTGGGAGAGGGTGAGCACGATCGGGTCGTTGTCGACGTAGACGACCCGGGAGTCGGGGGCCACGGCCTGGGCGATCTCGTGCAGGTTGGGCGAGGTCGGGATGCCGGTGCCGATGTCCAGGAACTGGCGCATGCCCGCCTCCTCGGCGAGCCAGCGCACGGCACGGTTCATGAAGTCGCGGTTGGCCCGCATGTGCACCGGGAGCGCGGGCCACTCCCGGGCCATGGCGTCGCCCGCCTCCTTGTCGGCGGGGTAGTAGTCCTTGCCGCCGAGTATGTAGTCGTAGATGCGGGCGGAGTGGGCGTTCTCGGTGTCGATCCGGTCGGCCGGCCATCCGTTGTCGGGCAACGCCGTGTCTCCCATTCGGTCGGGTGGGGCTCGGGGCTTCGCGTCAGCAGGTACGAGGGCGGGCGGTGGGCGGCGGGGCGGTCACAACTCCTTGCGCAGCGCGGCGAGCAGGGTCTCGGTCCTCCTGGCGGACGCGGCCTGGGCGCCGAGCCGGTCCAGGGCCTCCCGGTAGACCACGACCTCCTCGGCCTTGTCGAGGTAGACGGCCCCCACGAGGCCGCTGAGATAGGCGATGTCGGGCAGTTCGCGGGCCCGGAACCGGAAGAGGTGGAAGGCACCGGCCGGCAGGGCGGGGTGCGGGCCGTTGGCGAACGGCATGAGCTGCACGGTGACCTGGGGCAGCCGGTTGACCTCGATGAGGTGGTCGATCTGCGCGCGCATCACCTCGGGGCCGCCGACCGGCCAGCGCAGCACGGTCTCGTCCATCACGACCCACAGCCGTGGCGGCGCCGCTCTGGTCAGCAGTTCCTGGCGGCGCATGCGCAGGGCGACACGGCGTTCGGTGGCCTCGGCGGAGACGTGCGGATGCGCCGCGGTGAGCAGGGCGCGGGCGTAGTCCTCGGTCTGCAACAGCCCGTGCACGAACTGGTTCTCGTACGCGCGGATCTGGAGGGCCGCCTGTTCCAGGCTGAGGTAGGCGGAGAACCAGTCGGGCATGACATCGCGGTAGGTGTGCCACCAGCCGCGCTTGTTGGCCTCGCGCACGGACTGCACGAAGGTGTCGATCTCCTGCTGGTCGGTGACGCCGTAGACCTGGAGGAGTTTCTCGGCGTCCGCGAGCCGTAGCCGGGACACCTTGGCGGCCTCCATGCGGCGGATCGTGGAGTGGCTGACCCCGATGGCGGCTCCCGCCTCGGCGTAGCTGAGGCCGGCCCGGGTGCGCAGTTCCTCCAGCCGTCTGCCGAGGATCATGCGCAACACGCAGGGGGCGCCGCCCCAGTCGGTCTCCGCGGTCACGCCCACCCCCTCGTCAGGTCCCAGGATCACCTTCGCACGCGATCCGTTGCGCCATCCATTCGATCACGTTCTGGCGGATGCAGCATGCACTTCGCCACTTGCAAATTTCAACTTGCCGGTTGCCGAGCGTGGTTGGCAGGTGCCAGAGTGGACTCGCTGCTCCGGCCGACCCCCGGAGCAGGCGGCGCGGCCGGCCCAGGGGAGACAGGCCGCCGCCACGGCCTGCCGGCAGGCGGTGCGACGTCTGCCGCCCGAGCGGCCGGCCGACGCCCGCACCCTCACCCGAGAGGCCGGACGAAAGGCGCACGGCGATGGCTCCGCCCTCCCTCCACCGACGGCTCCCTCGACCGACCGACCACAACAGACGACCGACGGTGCGGAAACGGGACGTGTTCCCGGCGCCGACCGCGCCGCACCGACTGCCGGCCCTACCCGGCGCCCCTGAACCACCCGGAGGCGAGCACCCCGGTCGACTCCCTGGGCCCCACAGCCCCGACCACCTCGCCTCCGGGGCCACACTCCCCGCCCCGGCGGACTCCCACGGGTCCACGGGCGGCCTCGACCCCACCGGCCGTGTTGGCTCCGCCGACCGCGTGGAACCCACCGGCCGCGTCGGACGCGCTTGCCACCCTGGTTCCGTCGGCCGCGCGGCTTTCGGCCTGCCGGGCCGGCACACGGTCGTGGGCACCGCCCGCCGTGGCACAGACGGTCAGTCGGCAGTCTGCTGAGACAACGCCGCTACGGGTCGGACGAGGTCTCTCCGGCGGTCTCCCCGACGGTCTTTGCGAGTCGACGCGGGAAGCCTCAGAAGCCCCTTGGGCCCCTCGCAGCACCACCCCGGACCATCCCCCACTCGTCCGAAGGACAGCCATGCACCACACCACCACCCCCACTCCAGCCCCGGCCGCCGACCCGTCCTGGACCCGCACCCGCCCCAAGCCCGGCTCCCAGGAACAGGCCGACTGACCCGAGCCGCACCCCACAGCACGGTGCCGGCCACGGCCCCGTTCCGCCCCGCCTCCCGTGACACTCCCGGTCACCCTCACCACACCCCACCCCTCCCTGGCCTACACCCGCAGCGCTACGGCATCCCGCTCGCGACCCGCTAGATTCGCCGCCGGTGCGGAGTGTCCGTGCTCTCGGTGGATCGGTGTCGTGGCCGCCGTGTGTGCTGGTGTGCCGGGGGTTTCATGGGCTGGTCGCTGTTCCGCCGGAGCCGGATCGCGTCGGGGCTTCCGGTGCCGGGGCGGTGTGAGCCGGGGCGGCATGCGCTGGGCACCGAGCGGCTGTTGCTGTTCACCCCGCGGACCCGCCTGGACGTGGTGGCGGCGCTGGCCGCGAGCGCGGACGCGGAGGCGCAGCGGTGGCTCGGCACCCAGGCGGACGAGGTGCTGCCCGATCCCGCCGTCCGCCGGGCCCTGCTGGCCTGGCGGCCCGCCGGTGAGGACGGCCGCCGGATTCCCCGCGAGCTGGCCGAGCCGTACACGCCCGGCCCGGACGACCCGCTCCTGCTGGTCTGCGTGCGCCGGTCCGACCGCAGTTACGCCGGCGCCCTCGAACTACAGCACCGCGCGGGCGAGATGGGCGGCTGGCTGGCGCCGGGCTGCCGGGGCCACGGTCTGGGCGCGGAGCTGTTCCGCGCGGGCCTGGAGCTGGCCCACACCCACCTCGGACTGGCGAGGGTCCGTGCCGGGGCCGAGCCCGGGAACACCGCGAGCCGGCGCGCCCTGACCCGCGCGGGTTTCGTCCCCGACCAGGGCCCGCGCCGCCACACCCTGCCCGACGGCCGCGTGGTCGACGCCGTCTGGCACCGGCACGACATCGGGACGCCGGTGCGCTGCCGCTGACCGTCAGGGATCGTCCCGGCGGCGCCCGGTCACCCGGTCCCGGTCCGGCCACCGTACGTCGTAGGCCCAGCCGAGGCGTTCGAACCAGCGGATCAGCCGGGCACTCGCGTCGAGCTGGCCGGTGAGCACGCCGTGCCGGGCGCTGGTGGGGTCGGCGTGGTGGAGGTTGTGCCAGGACTCGCCGGGGGACAGCGGGGCCAGCCACCACACGTTCCCGGAGCGGTCCCGGCTGCGGAAGGGGCGGGAACCGGTGGCGTGGCAGATCGAGTTGATGGACCAGGTCACGTGGTGCACCAGGCAGATACGGACCAGCCCGGCCCGGAACAACGCGGTGAGCGCGCCCTGCCAGGACCGGGTCAGCGCCCCGCCCAGCAGCGCGGGCAGGGCGAGGGAGGCGAGGACGAGGATGCCGAAGCTCCGGGAGATCCGCAGCAGGGCGCGGTCGCGGACGAGGTCGGGCGCGTACCGCGGGGGCGAGGCGTGCTCGGTCTCGAACAGCCAGCCGAGGTGGGCGTGGAACATGCCCTTGGCGGGGGCGCGGGGTGAGTGGCCGTACCGCCAGGGCGAGTGCGGGTCGCCGTCCCGGTCGGAGTACTGGTGGTGCTTGCGGTGGTCGGCCACCCAGGTGATGAGCGGGCCCTGTACGGCGAGGCTGCCGGCCGGCGCGAGCGCGATCCGCAGCGGCCGTCTGGCCTTGAACGAGCCGTGGGTGAAGTGCCGGTGGAAGCCGACGGTGATGTCGAGCCCGCTGATCAGGTAGAAGGCGACGGCGAGCGCGACGTCCACGGGGCTGAGCCCGTGCCGCCAGGCCAGCGGCACGGCGGCGAGGAGGGGCGGGGGCATCGCGAGCCTTTCTCGGCCGGGGGCGGCCTGGTCGACGGCGGTGAAGGCGAGAACGGCGTTCTGGCCACCGAAGCCGAAGGCGTTGCTGACGGCGGCTCGTATCCGCTGCGGCCGGGGCACCTTGGTGACGACGTCGAGGTCCATCGCCGGATCGAGCGTGTCCAGGTTGGCGGTGGGCGGGATCAGCTGGTGGCGCAGGCTCAGCAACCCGCCAGCCCCGCATCCGCGCCAGGTCCACCGTCCCCGCCAAGCCCAGCATTCGCGCCACATCCACAGTCCCCGCCGTGTCCACCGCGCCCCGGGCCCCGTTCTCGTCGGCCACCGTCCCCCGGGCCCGCCCCCCTCGTACCTACCGCGCCCCTCGGGGTCCGCCCTCCCCGCCGGCCCTGTCCTGCCCCTCGTACCCCCCGTTGTCCCCGGTCCCGCCCTCCAGGGTGCTGACCGCGTTCGACCAGGCCTGGGCGAGGGCGGTTTCCAGGTCGTCCAGTGGGCGGTCGGACGTGTCCAACCGGAGGGCGGGGCCGATGTGCACGTGGACGCGGGGGCGGCGTACGGGCGCGGTGGCCCAGCCGGCAAGCTGTTTGGCGAGGCTGCCGGAGGAGACCCGCCGGGCGCCCGCGTGCCCGATCGGCAGCACCGGGGCGCCGCTGGACAGCGCGAGCCGGACGACCCCGGACTTCAGGCGTCCGGGCGGGCGGCCGTGGGGGCGCGGTAACGGGGCAGGCCGCCCTCGGGGTAGATGAGCACGCCGCGCCCGGCGGCGAGGGCGTCGGCGGCGGCCCGGAGCGCGTCGGGGGCGCGTCGGCCGCCCCGGTGGACGGGCACATGGCCCTCCCGGGTGAGGACCCGGCCCAGCAGGGGCACCCGCCACAGCCCGGCAGTGGCCAGTACGACGGGGCGCAGGCCGAGCCGGTGCAGGGTGCCGATGAGAAGGACCGGGTCGAAGAACGAGGCGCGGCTGGCGGCGAGGACGTATCCGGTGCCGGACGGCCGTACCAGATGCCGGGTGCCGCTCACGCTCGTGTCGCTGAAGGCGGGCACCAGGGCCCCGGCCCATGCGGACAGCATCGGGCTCTCCTCTCCGCTGTGTCTCCCCCCGTGCCGATCATCACCGGCACCGCGCTCCGGCGCACGCCCGTACTGCCCCGAATGCCTGTTTGATCCATGGCGACCGGCAGGGCGGCCCTCTTCGCCGAGCTGCGCGCGCCGACCGGTGCTCAGCACGCCCGTCGGCGTGTTCGTCACGCGACACCCCGACGCCGTGGAGGTGCTGTCGGCGCCCGGGACGTTCACCGTGGGGCTGTTCGGCCCGGCGCTGGAGGACGTGCTCGGGTCGCCGTTCATCGTGGCCCGGGACGGCTGCCGACGTGCACTGGCGGGAGCGCGGGTACGGGCAGCTGACGCTCGCCACGCAGGACGCGCCCCGGGTGCGGAGGCTGACCGCGCGGACCGCCGACGAGGTGCTGGACGAGGCGACCGGCCGGGACACGGACACCTTGTGAGGGGACGCTGCACTCCTGCACCCGCCGGATGCAGCGGGCGTTCGCCGTCAATCCCGACACGTCCGCCGCCGGGACAGCGGATGTCCGCGTCCGGAACGAAGATCACCCCGGTGGCCGTGCGACGGGCGCCGGGCGCTCACGTGGCCGTGCAGCACGCGGCGGGACCGCTCAGGCGCCGGGCATCAGGCCCGCCGCGACCGTGGCACCCAGCTCCCAGCACGCCTGGATGTCGGCCTTGCCCGGCTCGCCGGTGACGGTCACCGGCTCGGCCGCCCGGCGCCAGCCGAGGCCGGTGGTGACGGTCTCGATGGCGCGGACGGCACCGGTGACGTCGTTGCCGCCGTGGACGTAGAAGCCGAAGGGGCGGCCCCGGGTCTCGTCCAGGCAGGGATAGTAGATCTGGTCGAAGAAGTGCTTGAGGGCGCCGGACATGTAGCCGAGGTTGGCGGGCGTGCCGAGCAGGTAGCCGTCGGCTTCGAGCACGTCGGAGGCGGTGGCCGACAGGGCCGCCCGGCGTACGACGCGCACGCCCTCGATCTCGGGTGTCGTGGCTCCCGACACGACCGCTTCGAACAGGGCCTGGCAGTTCGGGGAGGGAGTGTGATGGATGATCAGCAGGGTAGGCACATCCGGCACCCTGCCGTGCGCGTACCGTCCCTCGCAAACGGCGGCACCAAGGCGGCTGCGCGGCGACGCGACCGGCTTGCCGGGGACGGGACGCGCGGCAGGGCCGAGACAGGAGGATCAGTCGTGGTCAACCAGGACCGCCGGCCGCAGGCCGCCATGGTGTTCGACGCGCTGGGGCTCACCTACGAGCAGGCGTTCGCCGACTCCGCACCGCACCGGGCGTCGCTCCGCTGGCTGGTGGAGCGGCTGGCACCGGGCAGCAGGGTGCTGGACGTGGGCAGCGGGACGGGCCGCCCGACCGCGCAGACGCTGACCGAGGCCGGCCACCGCGTGCTGGGCATCGACATCTCACCGGTCATGGTCGACCTGGCCGTACGGCAGGTGCCCGGGGCCGAGTTCCGGCTCGCCGACATCCGGGAGACGCCGTTGCCGGAGGCCTCGTTCGACGCCGCGTGCGCGTACTTCTCGCTGTTGCAGATGTCCCGCGCCGAACAGGCCGCCGTGGTGGCGAAGCTGGCCCGCGCGGTACGGCCCGGCGGCTTCCTTGCGCTGGCCACCGTGCCGCTGGACCTGGAGGACACCGAGGCCGTCTTCATGGGGCAGCCGGTCCGGGTGACGAGCTTCACCGCCGAGGCGTTCACCGAACTGGCCTCCGGCGCGGGCCTGACCGTCCTGGCGGAGGAGCAGACCGTGTTCGCCCCGGCCAGTCCCGAGGCGGGACCCGAGCCGCAGCTCTTCCTGCACTGTGCGCGCGAGGCGGGATGACGCGCAGCCGGTGAGCCGCATCGCGGTCGGCGTTGTCGGTGCCCTCGGTTACAGTGGCGGCTCGGAACCGAAGGGGAGGCAACAGTGCAGGTCGGGGTGGGGACCGTCGGAGGCCGCATAGTCGTCGTGGCGGCGCTCGCCGCGGTGCTCGGCGGGTGCGCGGAGCCGGCGGACGGCGACGGGAAGAAGTCCGCGAGCGCGTCGGCGAGCGCCGAGGACGCGGCGGCCGGGGGCAGCGGCGCGAAGGGTACGGCGGCGGCCCGCGGCGGCACGATCGGCGCGGCCGGTTCCGCCTGTGAACTGCCCGTCAGCTTCGACGTCGCCAAGCACTGGAAGGCCAAGTCGATCGACGCCGACAAGGAGTTGGCCAAGGCCTCGAAGGGCGAGGACGGCGACCTGAGCGGGGCGCTCGCCGACGCCTTCCTCCGGCAGGGACCGGTCACGGCCGCATGCGAGATCGACGCCAAGCCGGCCGGCAACATCGGCTTCCTGCGCGTGTGGAAGGGCGAGTCCGGAGACGCGGACGGTGTGCTGCGCGCGTTCGTCGCCGCCGAGGACAACGTCAGCAAGGCGAAGTACCACTCCTTCCGGACCGGCGGGGGCGTCTCCGCGGTGGAGGTGGAGTACCTCTACACGAGCAAGCTCCTGGAGGAGACGAAGAGGGAGAGCGCCTTCGCCGTCAGCACGCCCGACGGCCCGGTCGTCCTGCACCTCGGCGGCATGGACACCGAGGAGCACGAGGAGATGCGGCCCGCGTACGACCTCGCCAAGCAGACCCTCAGGCTCAGCTGAGGACCGCTGTCGGCTCCCGGGTCGTCGCCCGGCCCAGGTAGGTGAGAGGGCCGGCGTCGGCGACCGGGATCTCGTGGAAGCCGACCCGGTCGTAGAAGGCGCGGGCGGCGGTGTTGACGGTGACCATGCCGAGGTGGACCGCCTGGACACCCTGTCCGCGCAGGGCGTCCAGGAAGGTGTGCAGCAAGCGGCGGCCGTGGCCGCGCCCCTGCCAGGGCGGCAGCAGGTCGATGTGCAGGTGGGCGGGGTAGGCGGCGAGTTCGGGTACGAGCATCCGCTCCGGGTGGTGCAGGAGGCGGATCATCTCCTCGGTGGGCGTGCGGGGTGGCGCGGTGGGCTCCGGATAGCGCGCGGCCAGCCGGGGTATCCAGCTGTGCCGGAAGTCCCGCACGAAACGCTTGGTGTCGGCGGTGCCGACGATGTATCCCACGGCCCGGCCCGTGCCGTCGTCCAGCACGAAGGCGAGGTCCGGGTCGAAGTGACAGTACGGCTCGGCGAACAGCGACGGCATCAGGCGCTGGTCGGGGTAGATCGCCCGGGAGTCGCCCCCGTTGTGCGCGGTGCGGACGCAGACGTCGGCCACGCCGTCACGGTCGGCGGGACGGTAGGGGCGGATCACCGGGTGTGGGTCGAGGGACGGCATGGCCCCATCCTCGCCCCTTTGGGAGCGCTCCCACAAGGGGTCGTAGGCGCACGACGGCGACCACACCTCGAAGGGTGGCCGCCGTCGTCCGCGGCGGTCAGTAGCGCATGCGCCTGGCCCGGAGCAGCATGAACAGGCCCGACAGGGCGAGCAGCGTGCCGATGGCCGCGGGCCACAGATGGGCCCCCGTCTCCGCCAGCCCGCCCTGACTCGCCTGGGGTTCGGTCCGCGCGGCCGACGGCGGGGCGTACGCGGCGGCGGTCGCCGACTGCCCCGGCGTGGCGGCGCCGGCGGACGCGGCCGGTGCCGAACGCGCCGGCGTGGACCGGGGTTCGGCGGACTTGGCCGGTGCGGCCTTGTCGTCCGTGTCGTGCTTGGTGGTGCGGGCGGGCGACGTCGTCACGTCGTGCCGGG
Organism: Streptomyces sp. NPDC029138; assembly: GCF_055564375.1. Lineage (NCBI taxonomy): Bacteria > Bacillati > Actinomycetota > Actinomycetes > Kitasatosporales > Streptomycetaceae > Streptomyces > Streptomyces sp. NPDC029138. Next base: position 72,706 of record NZ_JBVHWM010000042.1, on the reverse strand, counting down.
GCGCCTCACCGGCCCGGGACGCCGACGGCGCGGGCGGGGAGGTGACACTTCCGCCGTTCTCCTCGGTGGAGCCGTCACCCGGTGCCGCCGTGGCACTCGTACTCGCCGTGGGCGTGGGTGTCGTGGCGGAGTCGTCGTCGGACGAGGAACCGCAGGTGCGGCCGGAGTTGATGCAGTCGACCATCTCGCGCATCAGGTTCTCGTCGAAGACGTTGATGAAGTCGCCGTGGTCGGTGACGGGCTTGTGCAGCTGCTCGGGGAAGGAGTCCACCGCGAACAGCGGGACGGTTCGGCCACCGTCCGCGAGGCTCGGCGCGTCGACGTCGTAGACGATGCGCTGCACCAGCTGCGGAATGGGCTGGAATCCCGCCGGGCAGGAGCCGTCGGCGGCCGTGAAGGCCACGTGGGTGCGGTGGTTGGCGCTGTCGATGTTGCGGCCGTCCCAGCAGCTCTGGAAGCGGAAGGTGCGCACCACGTCGCTGCCCTGCGGGCACAGCGGGTACTTGTCCTTCAGCTGCCGGTTCTCGTAACCGGTGCAGCTCCAGGACGCGTTGGCGTTGCCGGGTCCGTTGACGAAGGCCTTGGCGTCGCCGGTGATGATGCGCAGCAGGCGCGGCATGGCGGTGACCTTGCCGCGCGGGTTGCCCACGAAGGTCAGCGTGACCTGCCGGGGCGTCACGATCTGACCGGCGTTGCCCTCCGTACCGCCGCCAGGGGCTCCGGCGTCCCGCTCCTGGGTGCCGTTCTGAAGGCGCAGCACCGGCCAGTAGTACGACGACTTGTCGCCCTGGTCCGCGCAGCTCGTCCCGGCCTCGGCCAGCTCCTCGTCGCTCGCGAAGGCGTTGTTGCCCTGGTTGCCGACGTAGTCGTGGAAGTGGTGGGCGCCGTTGGAGACGCCGGGGGCGACGATGACGTTGTCGGAGTTGAACAGGCCGCCCGCGTTGACCCCGCAGTCGGAGGTGAACGTGCCGCGCGAGGCGTCGGCCTGCGGCGGCGGGGCCGGCGCGTCGGGCGGTACGGCGGTGATGTCCGCGTAGTCGGAGACGACGGGCCCGTTGCCGCCCTGACCGGCACCGCCCTGCCCTTGGCCGCCGCCGCTCTGCCCCTGACCGCTGCCGCTCTGTCCTTGAGCGTTGCCGCCCTGGTCCGCCCCGCCATCGTCCTGCCCCTGGCCGGTGCCGCCCTGCCGGCCCTCGTCGTCCGGGGTGCCGGTGGCCTGACCGTTGTCACCGGGGCGCAGGGTGCAGGCGGCCAGGGCGTCGAGGCCCTGCGGGCGCTCCCCCGCCCGGTCGATGGCGTCGGCGATCCGCCCGATGGACTCCGACCGTTTCTCCTTCAGCGGCTTCATGATCGTCTCCTCGGCGGAGCCGGCGTCCAGGCCACCGGCCTGCCCCGCCTGCTGCACCTGCCGGTACGCCGCCGCGATCTGCTCGTCGAACAGGGCGAGTTCGCGGTCGACGTCGGGACGGGCCGCGTCCGGTACGGCCGTCAGCCGGCCGCCGACGTCGGGACAGTCGATGGTCGCCATGCCCGAGGAGAGGACGCGCCCGGAGGCGTCCGTGCCGGATCCGTCGCCCCAGCCCTCGCTGGCGGAGGCGTAGACGTTCGCCGCGACGAGTCCTGCTCCGCCGAGCATCAGGGCGGCTGCGGCGAGGGTCGCGCGTCGTGCGCCGGTCGGGCGTCTGCGCCTGTTGCGTACCAAGGTCGTCCCCTGTGTGTGATCGCCGGTGGTCGGACCGCCGGTGGGTGTGGCCGCCGGTCGGGCATGGAGTTCCCCGGCTTCATACGGCGGGCGGAGCCACTGTGTTCAACAGAATCGCGAATTCACCGGGACCTCACAGGAAACCATGGTCGCCACCCTTTCCCCGTCGAACGTCATCGCGAACATCACGAATATGTATCGGGCATTTCAGGCCTCAACCTTCACACGAGGTACACACGTTGGCTAGGTTGACGCGAGGCCGCCGCCCGGCTCTGCCCCGGCGAGCCGCCCAACTGCCCTGCGGGGCAAGGAAGGAGCACGTCTTCCATGGCGCCGGAGAGCCGCGACGAGGTGCGACAGCGGATCGCATCCCTCTACGACCAGGCGGAGAACGACACCGGTAATTTCAACGCGACCCGGGCCATGGCCGCCCGGACGCGTTCACGCGGCGTCCCGCTGGCCAAGCGGGCGGGCCGGCGGCCGGAGCCGGCACTCGACGAGGTCGCCCGGCAGTGGTTCGACGCGGCACGCGCCAAACTCGGCCCGACCGTCCCCGCCGTACTGCCCGCCGACCGGCTGCCCGACGGGCCTGTCGCGCCCCCGCGTTCGCGAGAGCGGACGGAGGAGCTTGCGATGGGTGAGCGCGAGGTCCGCGCCCTGCCGGGTGGTGGGGAGCGCCTCGGCCTGCCGGCCGGCGGCAGGGAGGCTCGCGCTCTTCCGGGCGGTGAGCGGCGGGCCCTGGGGATGGGCGGCCTGCCCGAACAGCGGCCCGAGGCGCTGGAACCGGGCGCCGGCCACGCGATGGCGGAACTGACGGCGGGCCCGGCGACGGACCCGGCGACCGGCTCCCTGCCGGCTCTGGAGACCGGCTGGGCAGCACCGGTCGACGCCCCGAGCAGCAGGGAACTCCCGGTCGCCGCACTGGAGTTGAGCGGCGGTACGGCGGAACAGGCCGGCTGGGCCACGTCCGGACCGGCGAGCCCTGCCGTCCTGCCGGTCGCCGCGCCTCCCGCCGTACTGGGGGCCACGGTTCAGCTGCCCAGGACGCTCCCCGGCTCGGCCGGATTCGTCCGCCTCTCCCCCGCCGCCTCCAAGGCCGGCATCCGGCGCAAGCTCGACACGGCGCGCGACCTGCTGTCCGGGCGCACCGCCCGACTCGGCCTGCCGGACACCGCCGTTCAGCCCGCCGCACCGGCGCAGCCCGAGTGGGCCGCCACGGCGCGGCAGATGCCGCATCCCGCCATGACCTCGACGGTCCAGTGGCAGCAGAGTGCGGAACCCGTTGTGTCGGCAACGCCGGTCGCGGACACGCGGCCGGTCGACGTCACCTCTGCCCTGACCGACACCGGCTCCCTCTCCCTCCCCCTGCCCGTGCCCGCCCCCGTCGAGTCGCCTCGCGCTCTCCGTGCCGCCAAGGCCATCGCCTTCGCTCGGGCGCAGATCGGGAAGCCGTGTGTGTGGGGTGCGACGGGGCCGGACTCCTACGACTGCTCCAGCCTCACCCAGGCCGCGTGGAGGGCGGCCGGTGTCACGCTGCCGCGCGCCGCGCACGAGCAGGCGGTGGCCGGTGCGCCGGTCACGACGGCCGGGCTCGAACCCGGCGACCTCGTCCTCTTCTTCGAGGACGACCGGCATGTGGGCCTGTACGCCGGCGACGGAATGATGGTCCACGCCCCGGGACCGGGGTCGTCCATCCGCGAGGAGTCGATCTACGGCGCCGGCGAGGCGGCGATCCACCGCGTCATCCGGCCGGCCTGAGCAGGGGCGGCCCCCGGCGTCGACTGCCTACTCGATGAAGGTCGTTCGGCCGGCTTGCCGGGACAGCGCGCCGGCGAGAGCCGTGGTCCACGGCAGCCAGCGGGAGTCGGGGCCCGCCGTGGGGTCCCAGGCCATCCGGGTGCACACATAGCCGACGGCCGTGGCGTGTTCGGGGTGGGCGAAACCGAGGCGTCCGCCCGCGCCGGAGTGGCCGAAGGAGCCGGGGCCCAGCATGGGTACGGCGCCGCGGTGGAGTTCGTAGCCGAGGCCGAAGCGCAGAGGGGAGGACGTCGGCAGCCGGTCGAGCGGGGCGGGTGCGGTGAGCCGGTCGGTCCGCGGGGTGCGCGCGGTGTCGACGGTCGCCGGGTCCAGCAGGCGGACCCCGTCGACCTCGCCGATCAGGGCGGCGTACATGCGGGCCAGGGAACGGGCGTTGGTGATGCCGTTGCCCGCGGGGATCTCCGCGGCATGCATGTCACGCCGGTTGAGCGCCGTACCGTCCCCGATCAGTGCCATGGAGGCGAGGACGGCGCGCACCAGGCGGTTGTCCGGGGCGAGCTGTCCGAGGGGGCCGGACGACGGGCCGGTGTCCGGGGCGGGGGTGTCGTCCGTCTGCGGCACCACGCGGGACTCCTCCCGCTCGGGCAGTCCGATCCACAGGTCGAGACCGAGCGGGGTGGCGACCTCGTCGGCGAGGAACCGGCCGAGCGAGCGGCCGTCGACGCGGCGCACCAGTTCGCCGACCAGGTACCCGAAGGTGACCGCGTGGTACAGCGCGGCGCTGCCCGGCGTCCAGAGGGGGCGCATCCGGGCGAGCGCGGCGACGGCCTGGTCCCAGTCGAGGAGGCCGGCCCGGGTGAGCGGGGCGTCCGGGTCGAAGGCGGCCAGGCCGGCGCGGTGGGCGAGCACGTCGGTGACCGTGACGCTCTCCTTGCCGGCGGCGGCGAACTCGGGCCAGTACCAGGCCACCGGGGCGTCGAGGTCCAGCCGTCCGCGCTGGGCGAGGAGGTGCGCGCAGGTGGCGGTCATGCCCTTGGTGCAGGACATGGTGACGCAGACGTGGTCCGGTCCGAACGTGCCGGTGGGGAGGGAGTGGGTGGTCCACAGGTCGACCACCGGGCGCCCTCGGTGGTAGACGCACAGCTGGGCGTTGCCGGGGTCGTCCGCCTGGGCCCGGGCGAAGGCGTCCCGGACCTCCTCGAAGCCGGCGGCGACGGTTCCTTCGACACGAGGGGTCACGGGTGCTCCTGGTAACGGGCGGGCTCTGGCGGGGAGACCGGGCCCAAGCTCTCCGACCCGACACACCCATAAGGCACTGCTAGGTGAGGCATAAGATCAGCTTATGAGGTCATAGACCCGACCCGCGTACCGACTTAGGTCTGCCTTAGTTTAGGCTTCGTGATCAAGTCGCCCATTGCGCTCGAAGGGAACCTGATCATGCCGCGCCCCCTGCGGGTAGCCATCGTCGGAGCCGGCCCCGCCGGGATCTACGCCGCCGACGCCCTGCTCAAGTCCGAGGTGGCTGCCGACCCCGGTGTGTCCATCGACCTCTTCGAGCGGATGCCCGCCCCGTTCGGCCTGATCCGGTACGGCGTGGCGCCCGACCACCCTCGCATCAAGGGCATCATCACCGCTCTGCACCAGGTGCTCGACAAGCCGCAGCTCCGCCTGTTCGGCAACGTCGACTACCCGACGGACATCAGCCTGGACGACCTGCGCGCCTTCTACGACGCGGTGATCTTCTCCACCGGCGCGATGGCCGACCGCGAGCTGTCCATACCCGGCATCGACCTGGACGGCTCCTACGGCGCCGCCGACTTCGTCTCCTGGTACGACGGGCACCCGGACGTCCCGCGCACCTGGCCCCTGGAGGCCGAGAAGGTCGCCGTGCTCGGTGTCGGCAACGTCGCCCTGGACGTCGCCCGCATCCTCGCCAAGACCGCCGACGAGCTGCTGCCGACCGAGATCCCGCCGAACGTCTACGACGGTCTGAAGGCCAACAAGGCCATGGAGATCCACGTCTTCGGCCGCCGTGGCCCGGCGCAGGCGAAGTTCAGCCCGATGGAGCTGCGCGAGCTGGACCACTCCCCGAACATCGAGGTCATCGTCGACCCCGAGGACATCGACTACGACGAGGGCTCGATCGAGACCCGGCGCGGCAACAAGCAGGCCGACATGGTCGCCAAGACGCTGGAGAACTGGGCGATCCGCGATGCCGGCGACCGCCCGCACAAGCTGTTCCTGCACTTCTTCGAGTCGCCGGCCGAGATCCTCGGCGAGGACGGCAAGGTCGTCGGCCTGCGCACCGAGCGCACCGCCCTGGACGGCACCGGCAACGTCAAGGGCACCGGCGAGTTCAAGGACTGGGACGTCACGGCCGTCTACCGCGCGGTCGGCTACCTCTCCGAGAAGCTGCCCAAGCTGCCCTGGGACATCGACTCCGGAACCGTCCCGGACGAGGGCGGCCGGGTGATCGAGGAGGGCGGCGCCCACCTCCAGTCGACCTACGTCACCGGCTGGATCAGGCGCGGCCCCGTCGGCCTCATCGGCCACACCAAGGGCGACGCCAACGAGACCGTGGCCAACCTGCTGGACGACTACGCGGGCGGCCGTCTGCACACCCCCGCCTCGCCCGGGCCGGAGGCCGTGGACGCCTTCCTCGCCGAGCGGAACGTCCGCTTCACCACCTGGGAGGGCTGGTACAAGCTGGACGCCGCCGAGCGTGCCCTGGGCGAGCCGCAGGGCCGCGAGCGCGTGAAGATCGTCGAGCGTGAGGACATGCTGCGGGAGAGCGGGGCGTAAGCTCCCGCCTTCCTTCGGTCTCAGGGGCCGGCGCCGGTGCGCCGGCCCCCGCTCCGTCTCAGGCCCGCGCCGCCATGTGCGCGTCGGGGTCGTGTCTCGCACGGGGTGAGTGCCGGGCGGCCCTGGACGGGAACGTCCGGTGGGGTCGGTCAGCGGCGGGCGAGGTCGCGGCCTCCGGCCACGGCGAGTGCCATGGTCAGCAGGGCGAGGGCCGCCGTCTGGCCGAGGCCGCCGCCGACCAGGCCGGCTCCGGGCACGTGCAGCCAGCGACAGAGGACCGCGACCCGCACCGCGAGGATGAGCAGGCCGGGCGCGGCCAGGGCGAGGGCGGCCCCGGGAGACGTACGGTCCGTGCACCGGGCGCGCCACAGCAGCCGGCCGAAGGCGCCCTCGACGAGGGTGTCGGCCGGGTTGAACGGGGTCCGCCCCTGAGCGGATGGATGGGCGGGCCCCGTTCGCCGGACATTGTGGGCGCCGTGCCCGGCGTCCGGGCACGGGTGAACCCCGGTCACCTGATGCGCACCGCGCACACCCCGGGCGTACGGCACACACCCCGCGCGCCGGTCGCACCCCTGGGCGACGCGCGGGGCCGGGCCCCGGCCACCGTATCGGCCCTCCGAACGGTGATACTGGGAGCCGCACCCGCCCCCATCAGCAGATTGGCTCATGTCGAACTCCGCCTGCGACCACGCCACCATCCCGCAGACCCTCTGGGCGGCCCGGGGCCGCCACACCGGTCCCGCCCCCGAGGAGGTCGTCCGCCGCACTCTGCGACGGCGCAAGGAGAGCGGGGACATCGACGACTTCGCCGAGCCGCCCGCAGCCGATGATCCGGACCGGCGGGTGTTCGAGGCCCGCTGGCGGGCCGGCGGCAGGGTGACCGTGCGGGCCCGGCTCACCCTCGTACCACGGGAGGACCGGCCGCAGGGCCACGAGTGGCGGCTGGTCGCCGAGGCGGAGCGTCCGTGGGACGACGCGTGGCCGTCGCCCGCGACGCTCTTCTGGCCGGAGGACGGCTCGGGCGAGGGCGACGACGGCTCCTGGGACCATCACCCCACGGTCGCCGGCCTGCGCTTCCGGCAGGTCAACGCGCTCCCCGAGGACGACAAGGAGATGCGGCGCCGGCTGCGGGACGCGGCCCGGGAGGCGTGGTGCGTCCATGTCGTCGTGCACGAGGCGATGACGCCCGACGAGCGGGGCCGGCTGCCGCTGACGCGGCTGCTGCCGCCCGGGCTGCGGCACCGCGTGATCGAGCACCGGGCCACCCCGCAGCAGCTGCGCGCCGTCAACTGGGCGCTGAAGGACCTCGGCGTCGAGGTGCCGCGCGGCGGTGCGGTACTGCTGCCGCCGGATCCGGCGCCGGAGGGGTACGACGGCCGGGAGCACAGCGTGCGCACCGTCTTCCTGGACGGTTCGGAACCGGCCGAACTCATCGCGGCGCTACGGCACTTCGTCGCGCTGCCCCGGCCGCTGTCGCGGGACGCCGAGGAGGCGCTGACGGACCTCCGGGAGAACTGGACCCTGTTGACCCTTCAGGAGGAGCTGGAGCGCGAGCGGCGGCTGGTCGCCATGTACGCCGAGGCGCTGGAGGCGATGACGAAGTCCCGGGACCTGTACAAGCAGGCCGCCGAGCAGGCGTTGGAGGCCCTGGCCGCCTACCGCGACGTCCCCGCGCCCGCCCTCCCCCAGCAGCGGCCCGCCTCCCGGACACCGGGCGCGCTGCAACAGCTGACGCGCACGTTCGAACGGCTGAAGCTGACGGCCAAGGGCAAGCAGCAGCAGGGGTCTGCCGCGGAGGCCTCACCGAACGGCACGGCGCGGGAGGACGACGGCGGTGGGGGCACGGGCGCCGGCAGCGATACGGACGACCGTTCGTCGTAGGGGTTCGCCGGGGTACCTGGACGGACATGGCGTTCGTAGGCGTCCTACTCGGACAAGGAGCCAGGATGGACACGACCACGAGCCTGCTGGTGATCGCCGCCGTCGTCGCGGCCGTTCTGCTCGCCGTCGCGGTCGGTGTGCTGGTGCGGCTGGTGCGGGCGCGGCGGACGCTGCGGCGGGCGGGGCTGCCGACGGGGCCGCGTTGGGTGTTCTGGGGCGCGGTCGCCTATCTGGTGCTGCCCACCGATCTGCTGCCCGACCCGGTCTACCTGGACGACATCGGCGTCCTGCTCCTCGCCCTGCGCAGCCTTCGCGCCGCCCGGCCGCTGCCGCCCGGGACGACCGGGGCCTGACCGGCCGGGCGCGGTATGCCGCACCATGGGGCGATGCAGCCCGTGTTCACCGGCATACCCGGTGCGCCGACGGCCCCTGAAGTGGCCGTGGTCGTCGACGTCATGCGCGCGTTCACCGTGGCCGCCTGGGCGTTCCGGCGCGGGGCCGAACGGATCGTCATCGTCCGCACGCGTCGGGAGGCGCTGGCGCTCAAGGCCCGTCATCCGGACTGGCTCACCTGCCAGGACGGGGCACCGATGCCGGGCTTCGACCTGGCCAACTCCCCCGCGCGACTGCGCGCACTCGACCTGCGGGGCCGTACGGTCGTCCAGAAGACCACCGCCGGGACGGCCGGTGCGCTGGCCGTGGCGGACGCCGGCCTGCTGCTGTGCGTGAGCTTCGCGGTGGCCGGGGCGACCGCCCAGACGCTGCGGCGGGCCCGGGCGGAGACGGTGACCTTCGTGGTCACCGGAAACGGCGGACGGGCCGAGGAGGATCTGGCCTGCGCCGAGTACATCGCGGCATGCGTGCGGACCGCCGACGTCGACCCGGGCCCCTACCTGGACCGGGCCCGGCGCTCCACCGCCGCCGCGCAACTGGCCGACGGTGCGCGGCGCGGGTGGGCCGGGGTCGATCCCGAGGACGTGGCCGTATGCCTGGAGATGGACACGTTCCCGTCGGCCGTGGCGGCCACCCGAAGGGACGGCCATCTGGTGCTTCGCCCATGGACTCCCGCCGAGGGTCCGGCGGCCCGGGGCCACGGGAGTGGGTACCGCCCGGGGGGGGCTGAAGCGGTCGGCTGGTGCATGAGCTGTGCCGATGAGCAGGGTCAGCGCCCGCCATGTCGACGAGCCGGGCCGTACCCCGGGCCGCAGCCGCCGCCGTCCCAGCGAGCCCACCACAGCACCCGCCGTAACAGCGGCCGGCTGAGCCGAAGTCCGACGGCGCCAGCGGCAGCGTCGGCCCGCCTCCCACCCGTCAGCAGGTGCCACCACAGGTCCGGTCTCAACCGGCCTCGTCCCGTTGGGCGTTGCCCACCGCCAGGGTCGTGAGCAGGGCCGCCAGTGCGCCGAGCGCCGCCGCCGCGGCCGTCGGGCCGGCCAGCCATGACGGTGCCAGGGTCGCCGCCTGCAACCGGGCCGGGTCCGGCAGATGGAACCGTCCGCCGAGCACCTGTCCGGCGGCGAGCACCGCCGTGACTCCGACGGCGGCCGTCGCCGCGACGAGCCGGGCCGGCGCCGCCCGCGCGGTGAGCGCGAGCGCCAGCAGCCCGCACAGCGCCGAGGCGAGCAGGGTGGCCCCGAGGACGCCGTGGGACAGCCCGGTCCAGTAGCGCGGGGCGTGCGCCATCCCGCACAGGAACACCAGCAGCGCGGCACACCGGGCGGCCCACACACAAGCCGCCGGTGCCCGGTCGTCCCCGGCCCGGTCCGCAGCCGCCTGTCGCTCGCCCGCCGGCCCTTTCGCAGCGGAGCGCGGCGTCTTCGCCGGCCCTTGGATGATGAACCGCCGGGTCTTCACCGGCCCTCCCGCGGCCGACCGCCCCTCCGTCCCCGGCCCTTCCCCGACGGACCGCCCCACCGTCACCGCCCCCTCCACAGCGAACGGCCGCATCTGCGCCTCCTCCACCGGCCGTTCCCCCGGGAACCGGTCCCCGGCCGGGCGGTCCTGCGCATCCGGTACGACCACCGGTGCGGCGACGGCAAACACCGGCCGCGCCTCGGCCGACGCCAGGTGCGCTCCGACGGACGCCAGCCCCACCTCGGCAGACACCGGCCGCGCCTCGGCGGACGTCGTCCCCGCCGCCCCGTCCAGCGGCCGCACGCACTCCTCCCGTTCCGCGGCCAGCCGACCGATCAGTTCGGCCAGTTCCTCGACGGGCCGGTGCACCGCCACAGCCCGCACGGCCGCCTCCCCGCAGTGCGGTTCCACGGGACTGCGGTGCAGCAGCCGCACCAGTCGGGAGACGTCCTCCAGGGGGCGGCTCCGGGCGGCGGCCCGGATCGCCTCGTCCGCGCTGCCGCTGTCCCGGGGCGGCTTGGTCAGCAGTGTCACCAGGCGGGTGACGTCCTCCACCGACCGGTCGACCGCGACCGCGCGCAGCGCGTCGGCCGTCATCCGGGCCAGCTCCGGCGAGCGCTCCAGCAGGGTGATGAGCCGGACGACGTCCTCCACCGGGCGGTCGGCGACGGCCGCGTGGACCAGGCCGTGCAGGGGGTCGCCGTACGCGGGGCCCTCCACGGGAAGCGGTCGTACGGGCCACGTCAGCGGTTGAGGGGGCGAGGTGGGCACGCCGGGGGCGGCCGGTGCCGGAGGTATCAGCGAGTCGTCGGGACGGGGGGTCGAAGAGCGGGTCGTCATCTCGGCTCCAGGAGAAGGGTGCGACCGCACCTGCGCCCCGTCTGCGGTCGCCGAAGTATGGAGTCCATTACTAGGAGCGGGTCCGACGGCCCGCCACTCGGGCGGGGCACTGGTGTGAACCGACCCGGTGGCCCCTGCCCCGGGACGACCCAGCGGTCACCGCCCGAAACCGCCCGCCCCTGCCCCTGCCACGCCCCCACCTCTACCCCTGCCGCTGCCCATGCCCCGACCCCAGCCCGCACCGGCCTCCAGCCCGCACCCGCAGCCGCACCCGCACCAGCCCGCACCCGCCTCTACTCCGCACGCGCACCCGACCCGACCCCAGCCCGCACCCACCTCCAGCCCGCACCGGCCTCCAGCCCGCACCCGCCTCCATTCAGCCCCCGCCCCCGCACCCGACCCGACCTCGGTCCGCTCCCGGCCCCGCCCCGGCCCTCGCCCCCCCGCCCCCTTCTTCACCCCGCCCAGGTGCGTTCCGCGCGTCTCGTGGCGCATTCTTGCTGTGTCACCACCCGGAGCCGCACGGGACGAGGTGGGGCCGATGGCCGGGAGCGACGAGCGGGCGGTCCGTACGCGGGCCCGGCTGACCGCGCTGCTGGCCGACGCCTCGACCGGCGCCCTCACCGCGGCCGGCGGCCGGGTGGCGGGCGTGTATCTGCGCTCCGGCACCCCGGGCCTGCTGCGCCTCGCGGTGCTCACGGGGCTGCCCGGCCCGCTGTTCCGGTCCTGGTGGCGGCTGCACGTCGCCCGTCCGTTCCCGGTCGCCGACGCCTACCGGCTCGGCGTCCAGGTGGTCCTGCCGAACGCCACGGAGACCATGCGCCGGTATCCGCAGTTCGCGGCCGGTCTGCCCTTCCCGTTCGGCTCGGTGCACGTGCCGGTGCCGGGCGGGACCGAGCCGCTGGGAGTGCTCACGGTGCTGCACCCGGCGGTGGCGGACACCGTCGACGACCTGCTCGACCGGGAACTGCTCGGCCGGCTGGCCGAGGGCCTGGGCGCCGAGTTGCTCGGCCTGGCCGACGGGGACGAGAGCGCGATCGTCTGGGACGGCGAGCCGCTGTGCGTACGGCCGCCCGCGAGCCGGCCCGCCCGGGCCGCCGTAGGACGCTTCAGCTGGGACCCGGCGACCTCCACGGTCCGCGCGGACGACCGGCTGCACAACCTGCTCGGCCTGCGCCCCGGCGAGTTCACGGGGACGGTGACCTCGCTCGCGAACGCCGTGGCCCCCGCCGACGCGCACCGGATACTGGCCGCGCTGCGCGACACCGCCGCCGGGAAGCCGCCGAGCGCGCCGCTGAGTCTGCGCGCCCACGACGGCACGCCGCGGCTGCTGGACCTGTGGTCGGTCGGCGCGGAGCGGGCGGACGACGCCGGGGCGGTGGTCGGCGGGGTGGTGTTCGACCCCGGTACGACGGCCTCCGCCGACGGCGCGGCCGACCTGCTGCCGGAGGGCGTGTTGTGCCTGGACCGGCTGGGGCTGATCGTGTACGCCAACCCGGCGGCGGCCCGGCTCACGGGCCGGGCCCGGGAGCGGCTGCTGGGGCAGACGCTGTGGGACGCGCTGCCCTGGCTGACCGGACCGCCGTACGACGACCATCTGCGTGGCGCCCTGCTCTCCCCGGAGCCCGTGCACTTCCATGCCCGGCGGCCGGCCGGTGACCGGGACGCACCCGGCGAGGGCGACTGGCTGGCGGTGTCGGTGCATCCCGGCACGGACCTGCTGACCTGCGTGCTCGTCCCCGCCAGCCGGATGGACGCCGGGAGCGAGCCGGTCCCCGAGGTTCCGGTCCCGGTCCCGGAGAACACGGTGGCGGGCGGCCACGCGATGACGCCGCTGTACCGGCCGATCGCGCTGGCCATCGCGCTGACGGACGCGGTGACCGCGCGGCAGGTGTCGGCGGTGGTCATGCAGGAGCTGCTGCCCGCGTTCGGCGGCCGGCGGCTGGCCATCTACCTGCTCCAGGACCGGCATCTGTACCTCGCCTGGGAGACGGGCTTCCCGCAGGGCTTCCTCACGGCGTTCGAAGGCGTCGGCCTCGACGCGCATCTGCCCGGTGTCGAGACCCTGACCACCGGCCGCCCGCTGTTCTTCGAGTCCATGGGGCAGATCGCGGCGGCCTATCCGGGGATCGCCCTGGACGCGCACGAGGGGGCGCGTGCCTTCCTGCCGCTGATCGCCTCCGGCCGGCCGGTGGGCTCCTGCATCCTCGGCTTCGACCGCGAGCGCGGGTTCAGCACGGAGGAACGTACGGTCCTCACCGCGCTCGCCGGACTGATCGCGCACGCGATGGAGCGGGCCCGGCGCTACGACGACGAGGCGGCCCTCGCCCGCGGCCTTCAGCAGGCGCTGCTGCCGCGCCGCCTGTCGACGCATCCGCGGGTGGAGACCGCGGGGCGGTATCTGCCGGGCACGCAGGGCATGGACGTCGGCGGCGACTGGTACGACGTGGTGGAGGCCGGGGACGGGCTCGCGCTGGTCATCGGTGATGTGCAGGGGCACGGGGTGCAGGCGGCGGCCACGATGGGCCAGCTGCGCAGCGCCGTACGCGCGTTCGCGCTGGGCGACCGGCCGCCGGACGAGGTGCTGAGCGGCACCAACCATCTGCTGATCGACCTGGACCCCGGCCAGTTCGCCAGCTGCTGTTATCTGCGTCTGGACCCCGCCACCGGCCGGGCCCGGATCGCCCGGGCCGGCCATCCGCCGCCGCTGCTGCGCGGCCCCGACGGCCGGACCCGGCTGCTGGACATCGCCGGGGGTGTCGTCCTCGGGGTGGACCCGCACGCCCGGTACCCGGTGACCGAGCTGTGGCTGGAGCCGGACGCGATCCTCGCCCTGTACACCGACGGCCTGGTGGAGCGGCCCGGCGCCGACATCGACGACGGCATCGCGGCTCTGCGGCTGGCGCTCACCCAGGCCGGTGCCGCGGCCGGCCGGCGCGGCGGGCGGTCCCTGTCCGGGGTCGCCGACCGGCTCACGGCCACCGCCCGGCACGCCACCGACCGCCCCGACGACGTGGCCCTCCTCCTCGCCGCCCGCCGCTCACCTCCCCCGCCCACCGGCTGACCGAACTGGTGTGGGGGGTGGGCGTGACACGGCTCCGGCTCGGTCGGCCCGACGACCACCCCGGGCCCGACGACCACCGCGGACCCGACGGCCATCCCGGGTGCGACGGCCATCCCGGGCCCGACGACCACCCCGGGTGCGACGACCATCCCGGGCCCGACGACCATCCCGGGCCCGACGACCACCGCGGACCCGACGACCACACCGAACCGACGGCCACCCGCAACCGACGGCCACACCGGGGGCCCGACGGCCACCCCGCCCCCTCTGCCGGGCATCGCCGCACGACGGGCCAGCGAACCGCCCCACCGGCCACCATCCACCACCCACCGGCCACCGCCCATCACGCACCGGCCGCCACTGCCCATCACCCACCGCCCACCGCCCACCGCGAACACCCCCGCCCGACCAGTGACCGACCCGCCTCCCACTCACCCCACCCCCCGCCCCTCCGGTCGGGTGTCGTCGCCCCGGGTGATGGTCTCGCCTGATGGCGCCGGGCAGTGTAGACATGGGCACATGGTGCGACTGCCCGGCCGGCCCGTGACTCGGCCGCCCCGAACTTTCGGGTACCCGCGCGCACCGCACACCCCGCCGCCGGCGGACCGCGGCGTGGGCGGCAGCCGGCCCGGGGTGCTCCGGTCGGCGGTGACCGGTCGCAGCGTGGCCGGTCAGGTGTTCGTCCTCCAAGTGGTGATCGTCCTGCTGCTGGTCGTCTCGGCGGTGGTGGCCCAGGTGCTCCAGGTCCGGCACGACAGCGACACCGAGGCGAGCAATCGTTCCCTCGCCGTGGCCGAGACCTTCGCCAACGCGCCCGGCACGGTCGCCGCCCTGCGCTCCCCGGACCCCACGGCCGTGCTCCAGCCGCGCGCGGAGGCGGCCCGCAAGGCGACCGGCGTGGACTTCATCGTCGTGATGAACACCGACGGCATCCGCTACACGCACCCCAAGACCGACCGCATCGGCAAGAAGTTCGTCGGCACGATCGCCCCGGCCCTGGCCGGCGGCACGGTCACCGAGCACATCACCGGCACCATCGGCCCGCTGGTGCAGGTCGTGGTGCCGGTGAAGGACTCCGGTGGCAAGGTGGTGGGCCTGGTGTCGGCCGGGATCACCACCGCGCACGTCGGCGGGGCCGCCGATCAGCAGCTGCCGCTGCTGCTGGCAGCGGCGGCCGCCGCGCTCGCGCTGGCGACGGCGGGCACGGCCCTGGTCAGCAGACGGCTGCTGCGCCAGACGCACGGCCTCGGGCCGTACGAGATGACCAGGATGTACGAGCACCATGACGCGGTGCTGCACGCGGTCCGGGAGGGCGTGCTGATCGTCGGCGGTGACGGCCGGCTGCTGCTCGCCAACGACGAGGCCCACCGGCTGCTGGACCTGCCGGCCGACGCCGAGCGGCGGCATGTGCTGGAGCTGGGCCTGGACGACGAGACGGCGGGGCTGCTGGCCTCGGGGCGGGTCGCCACGGACGAGGTGCACCTGGTCAAGGACCGGCTGCTGGCGATCAACCAGCGGCCCACGGACCTGCGCGGCGGCCCGCCGGGCAGCGTCACCACGCTGCGCGACTCCACCGAGCTGCGCGCCCTGTCGGGCCGCGCGGAGGTGGCCCGGGAGCGGCTGAACATGCTGTACGAGGCCGGGGTGGGCATCGGCACCAGCCTGGACGTGACCCGGACCGCGGAGGAGCTGGCCGAGCTGGCGGTGCCCCGGTTCGCGGACTTCGCGACGGTCGACCTGTTCGACGCGGTGCTGGGCGGGGAGGAGCCACGGCCGGGCACGGCGCTGCGCCGCACGGCCTGCGCGGGCATCCGCAAGGAGGCCCCGCTGTATCCGCTCGGCGAGCGGATCCGGTTCGTGACCACCTCTCCGCAGGCGCGCGCCCTGACGACCGGGCAGTCGGTCGTGGTCCCGCGGCTGCGCGACGAACCCGGCTGGCGGGCGCAGGATCTGGAGCGCACCGACCAGGTGCTGGCGTACGGCATCCACTCACTGATCACCGTGCCGCTGCGGGCGGGCAATCTGGTGCTGGGGCTGGCGAACTTCTGGCGGGCGGAGAAGCCGCAGCCGTTCGACGCCGAGGAACTGGCCCTCGCGGAGGAGTTGGTGGCGCGGGCGGCGGTGTCGATCGACAACGCCCGCCGGTACACCCGTGAGCACAGCATGGCGGTCACCCTCCAGCGCAGCCTGCTGCCGCGCACCCTGCCCGAGCAGGGTGCCCTGGACATCGCCTACCGCTATCTGCCGGCCCAGTCGGGCGTGGGCGGCGACTGGTTCGACGTGCTGCCGCTGTCCGGCGCCCGGGTGGCCCTCGTCGTCGGGGACGTCGTGGGGCACGGGCTGCACGCGGCGGCGACCATGGGCCGGCTGCGTACGGCGGTGCACAACTTCTCCTCGCTGGACCTGCCGCCGGACGAACTCCTCGGCCTGCTGGACGAACTGGTGGGCCGGCTCGACCAGGACGAGACCCCGGCGACAGGCGCGTCCGTGGTGACGGGCGCGACCTGCCTGTACGCGATCTACGACCCGGTGTCCCGGCTGTGCACGATGGCCCGGGCCGGCCATCCGCCGCCCGCGCTGGTGCGGCCGGACGGCGGTGCGGAGTTCCTGGACGTGCCCGCGGGTCCGCCGCTGGGCCTGGGCGGGCTGCCGTTCGAGACGGCGGAGCTGGAACTGCCGGAGGACAGCCGGCTGGTGCTGTACACCGACGGTCTGGTGGAGGACCGGGAGCGGGACATCGACGAGGGGCTGGGCCTGCTGCGCGACGCCCTGCTCCGGACGCCGGGCGCCTCCCCCGAGGACACCTGCCGTAGCGTGCTCGACCGGCTGCCGGCCCGGCCGAGCGACGACGTGGCGCTGATCGTCGCCCGTACCCGGGTGCTGGGCGGCGACCGGGTCGCGCAGTGGCAGGTGCCGTCCGAGCCGGCGGCCGTGTCGGAGGTGCGGGCCTCGGTGACCCGGCGGCTGGCCGACTGGGGTCTGGAGGAGCTGGCGTTCACGACGGAGCTGATCCTGAGCGAGCTGGTCACCAACGCCATCCGCTACGGGCGCGGCCCGATCGGGGTACGGCTGCTGCGCGACCGGACGCTGATCTGCGAGGTGTCCGACCGCAGCACGACCTCGCCGCATCTGCGGTACGCGGCGAGCACCGACGAGGGCGGCCGGGGCCTGTTCCTGGTCGCCCAGGTCGCCGAGCGGTGGGGCACCAGGTACACCCCGCACGGCAAGGTGATCTGGGCGGAGCAGCCGCTTCCCTGAACGTGCGGGGCGCGGGGAAATCGTTTGAGGAGCTGTCGGCCTGTGAGTGATGATCTCCGGCATGTTCTCGCGCAGAAGTCGCCGCACCGCCCGGCCCACGTCCCCCGCGCTCCGCGCCGCCTGGGAAACCCTGGACGCCGGGGACGTGCCCGGTGCGCTGCGGCAGGTGCGGGCGGCCGGGGAGGACCAGCCGCTCGGTGAGGTGGCTCTGGTGGTGGGGCGGGCGGCCGGTTCTGCCGGGTTCGACGACCTCGCCGACGCCTCGTCCGCACTGGCCGCCGCCCCCGAAGACCCCCGGGCGCTCTACGACTTCGGGTACGCGTGCGTCGAACGCGGGGTGTCCGATCTGGCGATTCCCGCGCTGCGCACGGCACTTGGCCTGAGCGATGGGGCGCTGCCGGTGCTGCGGGAGCTGGTGTCCGCGTACGAGGACGAGGGGCGGCACCGGGAGGCGGTGGCCGAACTTCGCCGCCACGAGGACCGCTTGGCGGACTGGCCGGACCGCTATCTGCTGGTGTTCAACGCCGTACTGGCGGGCGATCTGGAGCTGGCCCGGCGTCAGCACGCGCTGCTGCCCGACCCGGAGGACGAGCGGTGGCTACCCGCACGGGACCGGCAGAACCGGATGCTCGCCCGGGCCGCCGACGCCGAGCGGGCGGGCCGGCTCGACACGGCCGATCTGCGGGGCTGGCAGTACGTGCTCGGCGGCACGGTCCTCGGCACGCTGTCCCCGTGGGGCTACGACTCGGGCATGAACGGCCGCTACGCCTGGTTGCAGGACACCCCGGACCAGTGTCTGCGCGGCCTGCTGCGGCTGCGGGGCCTGCTGGCGGCCACCGGGGTACGGCCGCGGTCGGTGTCGCTGCTGCCGGACCGGGACTCGCGGATTCTCGGGCTGGCCGCTGCGGAGGTGCTGGGCCTGCCGGCGGAGCCGTTCGCGCCGGGCCGGGCGGACACGGTGGTCGTGGCCTACGACCTGGACGGGCTCGCGGCGCACGACGGCGGGCAGGAGCTGATCGGGGAGCTGTTCGAACGCGCACCGGGGCAGGTGCTGCACGCGCACGCCTGCTGCTGGACCGACCCGCCCGCGGTCACGCCGGACAGCGCCGCCCTGCTGCACCAGTCGGTGATGGCTCCGTGGGGTGAGGGGCTGCGCCTGGGAGCGGACGGCGGGGTCGAGCGGGGGCCGGCGGACGACCGCCCGGAGGAGGAGATCGCCGCCGGGATCACCGCGGCGGACCCGTCGCCCGATCCCGGGGACGGCGACGGCCCGGCGGACGGCGACACGGAGTTCGCCGCGTTCGCCACGGCCGTGCAGGGCACGTGGCTGCGCGGCGAACGGGCGCGTGTGCGGTCCGCCGGGCCGGTCCCGGGTTCCCGGTTCGCCTGAGCGGGGCGGCGGTCAGCCGCCGTTGAGCCGCGAGCGCAGCAACTGCTTGCCCAGCTCGGCGCCCTTGCGGCTGTCGGACTGTGCCTTGCGGAACAGCTCCACGACCTCGTTGTCCTTGTCGCGCTCGGCGTCCTGGATGTACTGCTCCAGACGCAGGGCATTGCTCAGGCACGCCTCGACGTACCAGATCAGGTTGTAGTCCTTGTCGCGGGTGCCGGTGACGTCGCCGGTCTCGCTGGTGCTGGTCATCCGGGGTCTCCTCCTTCTGTCGACCCTGTGTCGATTCCGCTTGCCGTCACCCCGGGTACCCGTGCGACCTGCGGACACACAGGCCGATCGGACCGCACCTACTCGTCGATCACCGCGCCGAAGCGGGCGCCGTGGGCGGTGCCGCCGAGCGCGGCGGCGCCGTAGGAACGGGAGCCGTCGGCGAGCAGCCCGTCGCCGCTCGGGGGCAGCAGCCACACCGCGCCGTCGCCCGCGTTCTCGCCGGGCGCGGCGGCCACCAGCTCGGCGCGGCCGTCGCCGTCGGTGTCGGCGAGCCGCACCTGGGCGCCCCAGGCGTCGTCGGCCTCGGCGGTGCCGGGGATGCCCGGGGTGTTCTGGTCGAAGGACTGGGCGTGGCTGCCGGTGAGGCCGGTGCGGGTGCCGCGCAGCAGCCAGACCGCTCCGGCGTCGGCGACGGTGCCGATGTCCTCGCCGGGCGCGCCGACCGCCACGTCCGCGTAGCCGTCGCCGTTCACGTCGGCCACGGACAGGTCGGCGCCCCACGCGTCGCCGTCCTCAGCGGTGCCGGGGACGCCCGGGGAGTTCTGCGACCACCACTGCGGGGCGGTCGCGGGGCCCTGGGTGCCGGCCGGACCGTCCTCGCCGCCGTAGTAGACGCCGACCAGGCCGCCGGGCGCGTCGGCGTCGCCGGTGGCCTCGTCGGCGGCGCTGAGCTGGCCCACCACGAGGTCGTCGTAGCCGTCGCGGTCGATGTCGCCGGAGGCCGAGCCGAGGCCGCCGTGCAGGTCCCGCCGGTAGGCGAGGCCCTCGGGTCCGCCCGCGTAGTACGCCGACCAGCCCTTGGTGTAGTCGTCGTCGGGGCTGTAGCCGGAGACGACGAGGTCGGCGAAGCCGTTGTGGTCGTAGTCGCCGGTGGTGACGTAGCCGGGCTGGAGCCGGTGGCCGGTGGAGTGCGGGGCGCCGACCTGGCGCAGGACGCCGGCGTGCCAGGTGAAGACGGTGAGGCCGACCTTCTGGTCGACCACCACGAGCTGGTCGGAGTCGACGTCGCCGGTGAACCGGGCGGCGGCCACCGACAGTCCGAAGCGGGCGCCGGCGGCGGGCTTCGCGGCGGTGACGGAGGCGTTCTGCTCCACGCCCAGGCCGTCCTCGGAGCCGTACAGGACGGTCACCCGGCCCGCGTCGGCGACGGTGCCCTCGTCCTCGCCGGGCGCGCCGATCACCGCGTCGTCGTAGCCGTCGCCGTCCAGGTCGCCGGTGGCCACGGCCTGCCCGAAGTCGTCCCAGGCCTCGGAGGTGCCGGGCACGCCCCTGGTGGACTGGCTGATCACCTGGACGCGGCCCTTGGGGACGGTGGTGTCGGTGCCGATGCCGTTCGGGGCGCCGTACTGCACGGTGACGTAGCCGGCGCCCTCCTTGCCGTCGACGGTGCCCTCCGGGACGCCGGTGAGCAGGTCGGTGTAGCCGTCGCCGTCGAAGTCGCTGTTGCGGTCGGCGGCCGAGGTGCCGCCGGGTACGCCCGCGAACGCGGCCGGGGCGGCGAGGATGCCGGCCGAGGCCAGCAGCAGGAAGGAGGCCGCGGCGACGGCGGCGGAGCCTGCGGTGCGTCGGGTATTGCTCGTCATGTCCCTTACCCCCGTGGGTGTTTGATGATCCGTCAGCCGACTGGTCGGTGCCGGCGCATGGTTCGACCCGGCGGGGGCGGGGGTGGTTGTGGCGCGCGGACGGGCTGTGACACGGCGGTGACAGACGTGGCCCGAACGGGAGGTGCGGGCTGCCTCAGCCGAGGGCGCGGTCGAGGTTGAACGCGGCGCTGATGAGGGACAGGTGGGTGAACGCCTGCGGGAAGTTGCCCTGTTGCTCGCCGGTGCGGCCGATCTCCTCGGCGTACAGGCCGAGATGGTTGGCGTAGGTGAGCATCTTCTCGAAGGCCAGTCGGGCCTCGTCGAGCCGGCCGGCCCGGACGAGTGCCTCGACGTACCAGAACGAGCAGATGGAGAAGGTGCCTTCGTCGCCGCGCAGTCCGTCGGGGCTGGCCTGCGGGTCGTAGCGGTAGACGAGCGAGTCGGAGACGAGGTCCTCGGTGAGGGCGTCCAGGGTGGACAGCCACTTGGGGTCGGTGGGGGCGATGAACTTGGCGAGCGGCATCATCAGCAGGGACGCGTCCAGGACGTCGCCGCCCTCGTACTGCACGAAGGCGCCCCGCCGCTCCGACCAGCCGCGTTCCATGATCCGCCGGTAGATGGTGTCCCGGGCCTGGCGCCAGCGGCGGTGGTCGGCGGGCAGCCCGCGGTGGGTGGCCAGGCGGATGGCCCGCTCGATGGCGACCCAGCACATCAGCCGCGAGTACGTGAAGTCCTTGCGCCCGCCGCGGGTCTCCCACACGCCCTCGTCGGGCTGGTCCCAGTGGTCGCACACCCAGTCGACCAGGTGGCACACGTCGTCCCACTGCCCGCTGGAGATGGGCTGGGCCCACTTGTCGTAGAGGTAGATGGAGTCGATCAGGGCGCCGTAGATGTCGAGCTGGAGCTGGCCGGCGGCGGCGTTGCCGACCCGGACCGGGGCCGAGTCCTGGTGGCCCTCCAGGTGCGGCAGGACGCGTTCGGGCAGGTCGGTGCGGCCGTCGATGCCGTACATGATCTGCAACGGGCCGCAGCCGTCGTGGCAGCCGGGGCTGACGTGCGTGGTCACGAACCGCATGAACGCCTCGGCCTCGCCGGGGAAGCCGAGCCGCAGCAGCGCGTATACGGCGAAGGCGGCGTCGCGCACCCACACGTACCGGTAGTCCCAGTTGCGCTCGCCGCCGAGCTGTTCGGGCAGGCTGGTGGTGGGGGCCGCGACGATGGCGCCGGTCGGGGCGTAGGTGAGGAGTTTCAGGGTGAGCGCGGAGCGGTGCACCATCTCGCGCCAGCGGCCCCGGTAGCGGGACTGGTGCAGCCACCGCCGCCAGTAGGCGACCGTGGCGTTGAACTGGTGCTCCGCCTCGGCGTGGGCGCAGCCGCGCGGGGCCACCTCGCCGTCGACCTGGTCGAGGGCGAACACGGCGGACTCGCCCTCGCCGAGCTTGAAGTCGGCGCGCGCGTCCCGCCCGTCGCACTCCAGGGCGACGGTCGAGGTCAGCGACAGCGACTGGGCGGGCGACTCGAACACGACCATGTCGTCCACGAGGTGCAGGGTGTGCGGGGCGGCGCCGTAGTCGAAGCGGGGGGCGACCAGCGTCCGGAAGGGCACGGTGCCGCGGACGCACATCACGCGCCGGATCAGCCGGTGCCGGCCCGCGTCCCCGGGTTCGTCGCCGGCGATCGGCATGTAGTCCTGCACCTCGCCGACGCCGTCCTCGGTGAAGAACCGGGTGATGAGCACGTTGGTGTCGGGGAAGTAGAACTGCTTGGTCCGGGCCGGCACGGCGGCGGCCAGCTCGAAGCGTCCGCCGCGCTCGGCGTCGAGGATCGCCGCGAAGACGCTCGGGGAGTCGAAGGCCGGGCAGCAGTACCAGTCGATCGTGCCGTTGCTGCCGACCAGGGCCACCGTGCGCAGATCGCCGATGAGTCCGTGCTCGGCGATGGGCAGGTAGCGGGGGCTGCGGGGTAGGTCCCCGTGGAACGGCGAATCGGCCATCGACGGCCTCCCGGTGAGCGGGGTGGTGCGGGCGGTATGCGGCTGATGCGAGTGTTTTCCAGCTTAGGCGAGTGGTTCGCCATGGTGTGGGCAGGCGCTCCTCACCCGTTCCCGAGGCGCTTCCGGATGCAGGGTGCGCCGGGGAGGGCAATGGTGAGAAGGTGCCCCGTTCGGAGGCACCGGCACGGATGCGGTCATCCGGACCGAGGAGGAGGCATCATGTCGACATCCACACCCGAAGAGTCCCGTTCGTCGGACGACGTCTGCACCCCGGACGCCCTGCTCCACTCCGCGCCCGCCAGGGACGTCACCCCTGAGGACCTGGTGATGGCGACGGGCAGGGACGTCACACCGAAGACCCTCGACTGGGCGCGTCGCAAGCTGGAGTCGGAGGGCCCGGCGGCCATCGAGAAGCTGCTGCCCTAGGGCGGTCCGGGGAACTGAGGGACACGAACGGGGAGACCGGCCGGACGCGCGTGCGTCCGGCCGGTGCCGTGCGCGGGATGCCGCACCGAGGGCGACTGGTCCACCGCGCGGTGTTGTCGCGCCCCGCTCACTCCGGCAGTCGGGTCTCGTCCGGTACGACGTGCACCGCCGCTTCCTCCGCCCCGGCCGCACCGGCGTCGATGCCGACGTCCTCGGCGATCTCCTCCTTGGTGGTGTCGGTGTGGGCGCCCTCGTCCGGGGCGACCAGCCGGCCCGCGCGGGACTCACCGGCCTCGGGGTCGACCGGCTCGCCCTCGCCGCCGGGCAGGTCGCCGATCTCGTCGCCGGCCGGCGGGGTCACGTCGGGGACCTCCTGGCCGAGCCGTTCGTCCAGGGTCTCCCCGTCGCGCTGCTCGGCGGCGGTGGTGCCGTACTTGGTGACGCCCAGGGGCCGCTCGGGCGGGGAGTAGCCCTCGTCGAGCATGTCGTCGTAGGAGCGCTCGCCGACCGCGTCCTGTAGGTCCAGGGGCCCGGCGTCCTCCTGTTCCTCGTTGCTGCCCGTGGGCTGGTAGGCGTCGTCCGCCATGGGGGTCTGCTCGGGCTGCTGGTCGCTCATGGTCGCCTCCTTCGGGTTCGCGGGCGGTCCTGGTCCGCGTTTCCCGTGACCGGATCATTAACCCCTTCGGCACCGGGACAGGTCGGTCGGCGGACCGCTCGGCCAGGCCCGCCGTCCACTTCTCCTGATGCGGGCCGCCTTCCACACCAGCAAGGCGACGGCCCAGGTGGCGAAGAACTGCCGTTCGACCGTGCCGATCAGGAGGGCGACGGCGACGGACAGGCCGGTGACGGTGAGGTTGTAGTAGACCTCGGCCTCGTCGCAGTGGCCGGAGCGCATCCGGCGGAACACCTTCCGGATGCCGGCGAGGACGACGAGGTTGATGCCGGCGATCAGGTGGAGGAAGGTCCCGGAGACGGTCGTACCGATCAGGCCGGTGATCTGGTGCAGTGGCCGAGGGAGAACCAGAAGCCGACGGCCAGGGCCGCTGCCCCTCCCCATCAGCTTGCGGGTGGTGTCGTTGTCGATCGCGGCGATGTGGCCGGCGTCGAAGGCGTGCCGCATGCCGAGGGTGTAGGCGGTGACGCCGATGCCGATGCGAAGCCGGCCATCCCGCCGACCCTGATCCACTCCTGCCGCGTCATGGAGCCGCGGACGCGGTGCCGGGCCGAGGGCGGGGTCTCGGGCCGGGCGGGGAGGGGGGAGCGGAATCAGGGGCGGCCGTCACGGGAGGTGATTTCCTTCGGTGGTGCGGGTGCGGCCGCGCTCGTGGTGCGGGCACGGCTGCGCTCCACAGCCTTGCGCCCTCCTTCCGTACCTGCAACCCATGTGCAGTAAAGGCCGCGGCAGGCCTTTCCCATGGGGAGGGAAAGCCGGGCCGGCGAGACCGGCCGTGGAGAAGACGAGCCCCGGCACCGCCCGTCAGGGTGAGGCGTGCGGACCGTCCGGGCGGCCGGCGCGCTGCCGGACCGTCTCGCGGCTCAGGTCCTCCGTCTCCGCCTCCGGCAGCCGCTCGAAGCCGTCCTCGGTGATGACCGAGACGACGGGGAAGATCCGGCGGTTCAGGTCCGGGCCGCCGGTGGCCGAGTCGTCGTCGGCCGCGTCGTACAGCGCCTGAAGCGCGGCGAGGGCCGCCTCCCGGCGGGTCAGGTCCGGCCGGTACAGCTTCTTCAGGGCGCCCCGGGCGTACGGGGAGCCGCTGCCCTCGGCGTGGAAGTGCCGCTTCTCGTACAGCCCGCCGGCCGCGTCGAAGCTGAAGATCCGGCCGCGTCCGCCACCGGGCGCGGTGAGGTCGTAGCCGACGAGCAGCGGGACGACGACGAGGCCCTGCATGGCCTGGGCGAGGTTCTGCCGGATCATGGCCGCGAGGCGGGTCGCCTTGGCCCCGAGGGTCATCGGCACGCCCTCCACCTTCTCGAAGTGCGTCAGCTCGACCTGGTAGAGCCGCACCATGTCGAGGGCGAGGCCGACGGTGCCGGCGAAGGCGACGGCGGTGTGGTCGTCGGCCGGGTGCACCTTCTCCAGGTCGCGCTGGGCGATGAGGTTGCCCATCGTGGCCCGGCGGTCTCCGGCTATGAGCACGCCGTCGCGGTAGGTGAGCGCGAGCACGGTCGTGCCGTGCGGGAACCGGTCCGCCGGCACCTGGACGCCGGGCGGGAACGGGGGCGCGGTGGGCAGCAGCGCGGGGCGTTGCGCGGCCAGGAACTCGGTGAAGGACGACGTCCCCGGTATGAAGAAGGCCTCGCTCGGCAGGCCCGCGCTGTCGTTCCCCGGCATGGCTCCCCCTCCTGTGTCACACGGCAGTACGGGACTCCTACCTGAACCGGGCGCGCGGGAAACTCCCCCGTCCTCACAGGGCCTTGCGGCGCAGCAGCACCGCGAGCACCAGCAGACCGGGGAGCAGCGGCAGCCACACGGTCAGCAGCCGGTAGCCGAGGACGGCGGACGCGGCGGCGGCTCCCGGGGTGCCGGCGGCGGTGAGGGCGAGGGCGAGGGCGGCGTCCAGCGAGCCGAGGCCGCCCGGTGTGGGCAGCAGGGCGGCGGCACTGCTGGCCGCGAGGTACAGCAGGGTCACCTGGAGGGGCCCGAGCGGCAGACCGACGGCCTGGGTGACCGCGATGAGGACCAGCGCGTGCAGGCCGGCGAAGGCCAGCGAGCCGCCCCACAGGGCCGCCGCGCGGGCCGGGCAGGCGTGCAGCGCGCGGATGTCGGCCACCACGGTGGCGAGCGCTAGACGGCAGCGCGACCAGCGGGGGGTGGCGAGCGGCACCGCCACCAGGACGACGGCGCCCAGGACGACGGCGACCGCCGTCGGGGAGACGTGCGGGAGGCGCAGCAGCCCCGGGCAGGCCGGGGCAAGCAGCGCGATCAGCGCCAGGCGTACGGTGGCGCCCGCGGTGGCCTTGACGGCGAGCGCGCCGGCCGAGCGTCCGGCCGGGAGCCCGCAGCGCATCAGGAACCGCAGGTTCACCGCGCCCGCGCCGAGCCCCGCGGGCAGCAGGTGGTTGGCGGCGGAGGCGGCGAACTGGGCCGCGACCAGGCGGGGTCCGGGCAGCCGTGGCACGACGGCGCCCTGCTGGGCGAGCGCGGAGGCCGCCCAGGTGCCCATGGCCGCGGCGGCGCCGACCAGCAGCCAGCCCTGGTCGGCGACCGCCAGCCGCCCGGCGCCGCTCTCGACCGCGGGCCAGTGCCGGTGGGCCAGGTACAGCGCGCCGAGCAGTACGGCGAGACAGACGCCGGCCTGCCAGCGGGTGCGCCGGCGGCCGAGGGAGGCGGTCAGTCCGGCCGGGGAGGTCATGAGGCGGCGCCCGGTACGACGTAGTACAGCCGGACCGCGCCGACGGGTACGGAGGGCCAGTCGCGGGCGTATCGGGGCGGCGCGGACCCGGCCGGCACCAGCGTGGCGACCGGCGCCCGCCGCGCGGTCCGTTCGATGCCGTCCTCGGTGATGTTGGCGTTGGGGCCGGCCGTCGCGGCGGAGGAACAACCCGCGGCGAAGGCGACCGGGATGGCCTCGTGCCCGGTGACCAGACAGGGCGGCCGCACCCCGCGGCGCTCCATCTCGGCCGCGGTACGCCCCCAGGCCTCATGCGCGGCGGTGGCCCCGCCGACCACGTGCACGAGGACGGCGAGCTGCACGGCGAGATGAGCGACGAGACAGACACAGACCAGCGCGAGAACCACTGGGCGCCGGGCGGGGCGGGGCGCGGGGAGTTGGTCCGGGGGCGGGGTCAGGGTTTCGGTCGGGGGCGGGGCCGGGCTCCGGGTCAGGGCCGGGGCCGGATGCTGAGCCGTGGGCGGGGTCGGGCGCGGGTCGGGGTGGGGGGCTGAGGGCGGGGCCGGGTGGCGGGCCGAGTCCGGCGTCGGACGGCGGTCCGGGCGCGGGGTCAGGCGCAAGGCCGAGCGCCAGCTGGGCCGCAGGGCCACGCGGCGGGCCGGCCCCGGAGTCGGGACCGGGGCCGGGCGCCGGCCCAGGCGCGAGAGCGAGCGCCGGTCGGGGCCCGGAGACAGGCGCCGGGCCAGACGCGGAATGAGGCGTGAAGCCGAGTGCTGCGCCGGACGCGGGGTCAGGCGTGAAGCCGAGTGGTGGGCCGGGCGCGGGGCCGGACTGCGGGCGGGGTGCGGGGCTGGGTGGTGGTTCGGGGGCTGGGGGCGGTGGGGGGTCGTCGTCAGGTGTGTCAGTGCGTCCGCGACCGGGATCGCGAGGAGGGCGTAGGCGGGGAGCAGGAAGCGGGGTGCCGCGTAGCCGATGAGGAACAGGTAGGGGAACGCGGCGGTCGCCGCGCAGGCGAGCGGCAGCACCGTGGCCGCCGGGCGCCGGGCGCGGACGGCGACGGCCAGCCCGAGCACGGCGAGCAGGGGCAGCACGAACCACCAGAGGGTGACCAGCGGGTGCGGCAGGGCGCCGGTGCACGGCCGGCACAGCGTGCGCCCGCCGAGGCCGCGCAACTGGTCCACGACGGCGAAATGCCAGCCGAGGCCGCCCTGGATCGCCGAGCCGTCGGACAGCCGGCGCGCCAGACCGCCGTAGCTCACATACGCCTCGATCACCCACTCGGCGGCGCCGGCGGCGAGCCCGGCGAGCAGGACGACCAGTGCCCTCCAGCGGCGGCGCGCCAGCCCGAGGGCGAGCAGGGGCAGGGTCACCCAGACCGCGTCCACCGGCCGCATCCACGCCATCAGCGCCGCGCTCCCCGCCAGTCCCCACAGGGCGCCCCGGTCGGTGCGGGCGCGCAGGAAGCAGGCGACGGCGGCCAGGGCGGCGACGGCGACCCAGTAGTTGGGCATGGCCTGCGGGCCGTAGAACAGGGTCACCCAGAGGGAGGCGAACAGGGCGCCGCCGAGGGCGAGCACCCGGGCGGGGAACAGTCCTCGCCAGGCGCGCAGGGCCAGGAACAGGGCGAGGCCGGAGAGGAGGGCGAGGTAGATCCGCAGCAGGGCCGTGGACGACGACCACGCGGCCACGGGTGCGACCAGCAGGGAGACGCCCCGGGCGCGGGGTGCGCTGAAGAAGGAGGCGGGAGCGTGTCCGCTGACCTGGCTGACGTACACCGTCTCGTCCCAGCCGAGCCCCAGCCCGGGCCGTACGAGGACCAGTTGGGCCAGCGTGAAGGCCGCGGCGACGGCCGCCGTCGGCCAGACGGCGCGCCCGGAGCCGGCGGACGCGCGGCGCGCGTGCTCGCGGCTCGCCGCGTCGACTGTCACGTGCGCACTGCCGGCCATGACCACCCCTCCGTCCCCGTCCCCTACAGCTCGTAGGGCCCACTGTCACCCTACGGCCCGTAGGGCCGGAGACGGGAGCAGGGGAAAACACGGACAAACTAACGCGGATGACCCAGCTGTGCCCGCAGGCAGGGCCATCCGGCCGACGGCCCTACGCGCTGTAAGGTTGGGGCATGGCTGGCACAGGGTCCCGCGGCAGGGCGGAACGGCGCAGCGCCGGGGAGCTGGAGAGCGAGGTGCTGGCCGCCCTCTGGGCCACCGAGCGACCGCTGACCCCGGCGGAGATCCAGCACGAGATCGGTGGCGGACTGGCGTACAACACGGTCCATACGATCCTCAAGCGGCTGTACGACAAAGGGCTGGTGCTGCGGGACGCCGACGGGCGGCGCGGCGCGTACCGGCCCGCCAAGAACGCGGCCGAGCTGACCGCCGAGGCGATGCACGAGGCCCTGGACCGGGGGCCGGACCCGATCGCCGCGCTCCAGCAGTTCGTGACCGGGCTGAGCACCGAGGAGGAGCGGGCGCTGCGCCGGCTGCTCGCCGGAGACGGCGCGTGAGGCCGGGCTCATGAGGTGCGGCGCATGACGTTCGACGTGTACGCCCCGCTGGCGCTGTCGCTGCTGCTGTCGGCCGTCGCTCCCGTGCTCGCCCGGCGGGCCGCGCCGGCGCTCGCCGCGCGGGTGCTGGTCTCGGCCGCCGTGCTGACGGCGGCGGCCACCACCTGGTCGCTCCTGCTGCTGGCCGCCGCGCTGCTCGGGGACGCGCCGCCGGTGATCCGGGAGGCCCGCGAGGACGGGCACCCGCTGGCCGACCCGGTGCCCACGGTGATCGGGCTGGCCGCCTGCCTGGCGCTGACGGCCGTCGTCGTACGCGTCCACCGGGCCGTGCGCGCCGAGCGGTGCACGCGGCGGGCGCTACGCCGGCTCGGCGCGGGGCAGCCGGCGGACACCGAGCTGATCGTCGCCGCCTCGCAGGTGCCGCGGGCGTTCGCCATCCCGGGGCGGCCGGGCCGCATCCTGGTCACCTCGGCGATGCTGAGCGCGCTGGGGCCCGCCGAGCGACGGGTGCTCCTCGCGCACGAGCGGGCCCATCTCGCGCACCGGCACGGGCTGTTGGTGACGGCGGTCACGCTCGCCGCGGCGGCGGACCCGCTGCTGGAGCCGGTGCGTGCGGCGGTCGCCTTCCTCGTGGAGCGGTGGGCCGACGAGCGGGCGGCGGCCGTGGTCGGGGACCGGCGGGTGACCGCGCGGGCGCTGGCCCGGGCCGCGCTCAGCGCGGGCGGGGCGCGCGTGGGCTGCGCCCTGCACTTCACCGACCGGGCCGTCACCCGCCGGATCGCGGCCCTCCAGACGGGCCCGCCCCCGCGTCTGTGGTCCGCCGCCCTGGCCGTCCTCGCCCTCGGCACCCTCCCGGCCCTGCTCGCCGCCGACGCGACCGGCGACCTGCTGCACCTGCTGTCCGGGGTACTCGACTGAGGGACCATGAGCCCGACAGGGCGACGCTCCGCGCGCGAGAGCAACGCTCCGCGCGCCGCTGGACAACCGGCAGCACTCGGCCGCCGTCCGGCGCGCGGGCCCCGAGCCACAACGGGCACCCGGCCACATACGCCCGCCCATCGACGCACGGCAACACCGGCCACCTCCGGCTCGGCCGGACAGCCGGTGCCGCGCGGCATCGAGCACATGCGGCGGCGTGGTCGGTCCGGCCGGTACCGACGCGCTCAGGAGTTCGCCGTGCTGAACCGCGCGGAAGCACCCGCCTGCACTCACCCGCCGACCGCCCCGCGGCCACGGTCACCCGGCACCCGGCACCCTCACTGCCCCCAACCAGCCCCGGACGACAGCCGCTCGCCCCCCCGCAAGCGCCCCCTCACCCACCACCCGGCTCCCGATGCGCCGGCTGTTCCGGCGTGGGGCGTTGCGGTGCCGGGGGTACCGCGCGGACGGCCGGGTCGTCGGTGCTGAGCGTCAGCGGCTCGCCGTGGTGGCGGAGTGTCAGCGGTGGGCCGTCCAGGAGCGCGTACGTCACCTTGTCCGCGCCGATGTCCACGCGCAGCCTGCGCCCGCGGAACTGGACGTTGAAGGCGAGGCGGCGCAACCGCTCGGGCAGGCGGGGTGCGAAGCGCAGCCGGTCGCCGTCGCGCCGCATGCCGCCGAAGCCCGCGACCAGGGCCATCCAGGTGCCGGCGAGCGAGGCGATGTGCAGCCCGTCCCGGGTGTTGTGCTCCAGGTCCTGGAGGTCCATCAGCGCGGCCTCCGCGGTGTAGGCGTAGGCGAGGTCCAGGTGGCCGGTCTGCGCGGCGATGACGGCCTGGCAGCAGGCGGACAGGGAGGAGTCGCGGACGGTCAGCGGCTCGTAGTAGGCGAAGTTCCGGGCGATCTGCTCCTCGTCGTGCTCCTGCTCGAACCAGTCGCCGCAGGTGTACATGGCCAGCACCAGGTCGGCCTGTTTGACGACCTGCTTGCGGTAGAGGTCGAAGTAGGGGAAGTGGAGCAGCAGCGGGTACTGGTCGGGGCGGGTGCCGTCGAAGTCCCAGCGCTGGTAGCGGGTGAAGCCGGCGTGCTGTTCGTGGACGCCGAGTTCGGCGTTGTAGGGGATGTGCATGGCGTCGGCGGCGTCCCGCCAGGCCGCGCTCTCCTCCTCGTCCACCCCGAGCCGCCGCGCCTCGTCCGGGTGGCGTTCGACCGCGTCGGCCGCGGCGCGCAGGTTCTGGCGGGCCATCAGGTTGGTGTAGGTGTTGTCGTCGGCGACCGCGCTGTACTCGTCGGGTCCGGTGACGCCGTCGAGGTGGAAGACGCCGTGGGTGTCGTGGTGGCCGAGCGAGCGCCACAGCCGGGCCGTCTCCACCAGCAGTTCGACGCCGGTCTCCCGCTCGAAGGCGGTGTCGCCGGTGGCCTCGACGTACCGTACGACGGCGTCGGCTATGCCGGCGTTGACGTGGAAGGCGGCGGTGCCGGCCGGCCAGTACGCGGAGCCCTCCGGTCCGGCGATGGTCCGCCAGGGGAACGCGGCGCCGGCGAGCCCCAGTTGGGCCGCGCGTTCCCGGGCTTCGTCGAGGGTGTTGTACCGCCAGCGCAGTGCCTCGGCGACGGCGGCGGGCGCGGTGTGGGTGAGCACGGGCAGCACGAACATCTCGGTGTCCCAGAAGGCGTGCCCGTCGTAGCCGGAGCCGGTCAGGCCCTTCGCCGGGATCGCGCGCTGCTCGGCCCGGGCGCCGGCCTGAAGGACGTGGAACAGCGCGAACCGGACGGCCTGCTGGATCTCCTCGTCGCCCTCCACCTCGACGTCGGCGCGGGCCCAGAAGTCGTCCAGGCAGGCCCGCTGGTCGTCGAGCAGGCCCTGCCAGCCGTCGTGCCCGGCGGCGGCGAGCGCGGCGTCGACCTGGTCGGCCATCGCGGGCAGCGACCGGGTGCCGGACCAGCCGTGGGCGACCAGCTTCTCCATCCGCAGCGTCTGTCCGGGTTCCAGCACGGAGGTGACGGTCAGCCGGGCCACGTCGATGCCGCTCTCGCTGCGGCTGGTGGTGCGTTCGGGTCCGGTGACGGTGTGGTCGGCGGCCACGGCGACCCTGAGGCCGCTGCGCCGGGTGCGGTGCACCAGCCGCAGCCGGTTGCCGGAGGCGAAGCCGTCCTCCTGCTCCAGCGGGGACTTCAGCGCCTTCGCCGTTCGCGGGTCGCCGTCGGGATCGGGCAGGCTCTCGTTGGCGACCAGCTCCGACTGGATCACCACCCGGCTGCGGCTGCCGACGGCCTCCACCTCGTACGCCACGGCGGCCACCGCCCGCTGGGTCAGCGAGACCAGCCGGGTGGAGCGCACCCGGACCGTGGAGCCGGCCGGGGAGGTCCACTCGCAGGTCCGCTCCAGCACGCCCCGGCTCAGGTCCAGGACGCGTTCGTGGGCGACGAGCCGGCCGTAGCGCAGGTCGAACGGTTCGTCGTCCACCAGCAGCCGGATGATCTTGCCGTTGGTGACGTCGATGACGGTCTGCCCGGACTCCGGGTAGCCGTAGCCGGCCTCCGCGTACGGCAGCGGGTGCACCTCGTGCACGCCGTTGAGGTAGCTGCCGGGCAGGCCGTGCGGTTCGCCCTCGTCCAGGTTGCCGCGCCAGCCGACGTGTCCGTTGGAGAGGGCGAACACCGACTCGCTCTGGGCGAGGACGTCGAGGTCGAGGGCGGTCTCCCGGACGGTCCACGGTTCGACGGCGTAGGAGCGGTCGGTGATCACTGCTTGCCTCCCAGTTCGGCCAGGTCCTTGACGACGGTGTCGGCGCCGTGCGCGTACAGCGCGTCGGTCTGACCCACCCGGTCCACGCCGACGACATAGCCGAAGCCGCCGGCGCGGCCGGCGTCCATGCCGGCCAGCGCGTCCTCGAAGACGGCCGCGCGGGACGCCTCGGCGCCGAGGTCGCGGGCGGCGGCGAGGAAGGTGTCGGGGTGCGGCTTGCCGGGCAGGTTCCGCTCGACGGCCACCACGCCGTCGATCCGTACGTCGAAGAAGTGCTCGGCGCCGACCGCGCGCAGCACGTCCCGGCAGTTGGCGCTGGAGGAGACGATCGCGGTGCGCAGCCCTGCGGCGCGGACCGCCTCCAGATACCGCAGGGTGCCGTCGTAGGCCTCGACCCCGCCGGTGCGGATCTTCTCCAGCAGCAGTTCGTTCTTGCGGTTGCCGAGGCCGTGCACGGTCCGGGCGTCCGGTGGATCGTCCGGGCCGCCTTCGGGGAGGTGGATGCCGCGTGAGGCGAGGAAGGCGCGGACGCCGTCGGCGCGGGGGCGGCCGTCGACGTACTCGTCGTAGTCGGTGACGGCGTCGAACGGCCGCCCCTGTTCGCCCTCGTGGTCACGCAGGAAGGCGTCGAACGTCTCCTTCCAGGCCGCCGCGTGCACGACGGCGGTCTTGGTGACGACCCCGTCGAGGTCGAAGAGACAGGCCTGGATGGTGTCGGGCAGACCGAGCTGAGTCATATCCGGACTGTTCCCCGCGAAGTGGCCCTCCAGTGGGTGGCGCACGCCACACTCCCGGTGGACGGCGGGTGCCACACTCTCTGTGTGCCGCTGACCTTCGACGACCTCCTCGGCCGTGCCCGCGCTCTTCCCCGGGACGGCCGGCGCGCCCTGCTCGGCATCGCGGGCAGCCCCGGTGCGGGCAAGACGACGCTGGCCGAGCGCCTGGTGGACGCGCTGAACGGCGACGGCCCGCCCTGGGTGGCGCATGTGCCGATGGACGGCTTCCATCTCGCGGACGCCGAGCTGGACCGGCTGGGCCGCCGGGATCGCAAGGGCGCGCCGGACACCTTCGACGCGGCCGGGTACGCGGCGCTGCTGCGGCGGCTGCGCGAGGAGACCGGCGAGGTGGTGTACGCGCCGGGGTTCGAGCGGGTGCTGGAGCAGCCGCTCGCGGGCGCGATCCCGGTGCCGCCCGAGGCCCGGCTGGTGGTGACGGAGGGGAACTACCTGCTGCTGCGGGAGGGTTCGTGGGCGCGGGTGTGGCCGTGTCTGGACGAGGTGTGGTTCTGCGAGATCGCCGAGGAGGAGCGGATCCGCCGGCTGGTCGCCCGGCACGAGGAGTTCGGCAAGGACCATACGGCGGCCGTGGCCTGGGTGCTGGGCTCGGACCAGCGCAACGCCGACCTGGTGGCGACGACACGGGAGCGGGCGGATCTGGTGGTGCCGGCCGGCGTGCTGCTCCCCGCGGGCTGACGTTCCGCCGCGGCGGGACCATGGCCCGGCCGGGTTCGATTCTGTGAGCCCTGGCCCGCGCGTTCACCCACTGCACGCGCGCCCGCCATCGAAGCCTCCCCGGCGGGACACGAACCGGCCCTAGATATGCATCCGTTCACCTTCTCGCTCCTGCATTTCTCCCGGGATCGCACAACTTCGCACATCGGCACGGTCGTTCCCGGAGACTCTTTTTGAGAGGCACAGGCATGCCGTCATCTGCCGGGCACCGCTCCGCCGTACTGAACCGGCGCGGTTTTCTCACGACCTCGCTGGCCGCGTCGGCGGGAGTGCTCGCCGCGCCGGCCGTCGCCGTCCGGCTGCCGGCTGCCGACGCCAAGGCCGCGACCGCGCCGGCCGCCTTCGTGGACGACTACCGGACCAACACGCTCGCCAACCTGACACCCGAGACCAACGCGGTCGTCCGCGTCCTCGGCGGCTTCGGCCGGCTGTGGAAGACCGGCTCCGCCTGGAACACCGGCACCGCGCTGTCCCCCGAGATCCTGCGCGCCAACATGCGCTACTGCGCCCGGATCACGGCCGAGCGCACCGACGCGCAGGCGAAGGAGGCGTTCGTCCACGACCGCCAGCACCAGAGCTACGCCCTGATCGCCGGCCTCGGCCCGCTGGCCGGCCCGTACCGGACGGGCGCGAAGGCGGTCACCTCGATCACGAGCGCGCCCGACGGCACCCCGGCGACCACCGTCAGCGACGCCGTCCCGGCGGACGCCCCGGCGGGCTCGGCTCTCGGAGCGGGCGCGCACGACTCGGCGCTGGGCAAGGTCGCGGAACTGGTCGACACCGTGCGCGGCCCGTACGCCTCCGGCAACCCGGCCAAGTACGCCTACCAGTACCCGCGGCCCTGGCGGCTGACCGAGGACAGCGAGGTCGTCGACACCGGCCGGACGGACGCGTTCGGCTTCCCGGTGTACGACTCCCCCGTCGTCGTGGCCCCGCAGCTGCTGCGCCAGCGCGGCACCTCCCCGGCCGACGACGGCGGCTTCCCCAGCGGCCACACCAACGCCTTCCACCTGGCCGCGCTGGCGTACGCGTACGCCGTGCCGGAGCGCTTCCAGGAGCTGGTGACGCGGGCGTTCGAGCTGAGCCACAGCCGGATCGTGGCCGGCATGCACCATACGGTCGACGTCATCGGCGGCCGGATCATGGCGACCGCGCTCGCCGCGGCCACGCTCGCCGACCCGGCCAACGCCGGGCTGAAGGCCGACGCCCGCGCCCAGGCGCTGGCCTACCTCACGGAGCGGACCGGGACGACCGCCGACACGCTGTACGCCTACGCCCACCCGGCCGACGACCCGTACGCCGACCGGGACGCGGGCCGGCGGGCGGTGCGGCACCGGCTGACGTACGTCCTCCCCCGGCAGGGCCGCGACCTGCCGCTGACCGTGCCGAAGGGCGCGGAGGTGCTGCTGGAGACCCGGCTGCCGTACCTGACCGCGGACCAGCGCCGCGAGGTACTGCGCACCACCGGGCTGCCCTCCGGGTACGCGCTGCTCGACGGGTTCGAGCAGTGGGGGCGGCTGGACCTGTTCGCCGCGGCGGACGGCTACGGCGCCTTCGACGCGGGCGTCACCGTCACCATGGACGCGGCGGCCGGCGGTTTCTCGGCGGCCGACAGCTGGCGCAACGACATCGACGGGCGCGGCGGACTGACCAAGCGGGGCACGGGCACGCTGACGCTGACCGGCCGCAACCGGTACGCGGGCGGGACCGTCCTGGCCGAGGGCACGCTGGTGGCCGGCTCCCAGGACGCGCTCGGGCACGGGGACGCGCGGGTGACGGGCGGCACGCTGCGCGTGACCGGGCGGCTGCGGGTGCGCGGCGCCTGGGCCCAGGACGCGGGCACGCTGGAGGTGACCCTGCGGGCCGGCGGCAAGGCACCGCTGACCGTCGGGCACCGGGCCGTGCTCGGCGGGCCGGCCGTGCTGGCGCTGCGGCTGGACACCGAACGGCCGCCGGTCGCGGGCAACACGCTGCCGGTCCTCGCCGCACCCCGGCTGGCCGGGCGGTTCCAGCGGATCGAGGTGAACTCCGACCGGCTGCGGGCCGTACCCGTGTACACGGCAGAAGGTCTGTCGGTGCGACTCGTGCGGCGGTGACGGCGGCGGGGGCGGGAGCGGTGCGACAGTAGGCCCATGATCCGGCCCCTGTGCCCTCCCGCACCCGCACGGCCGGTTCCGCCGTGGGACGGATGATGGCGCGCGAACAGCACCCGGTCCTCACCCCCGAGGCTCCCGCAGCGGGCCCGGTACGGCAGGGCACGTCACAGCGGTGGGCCCGGCCGCTCCGGCACCGGCGGTGGCTGCCGCCGCTCCTGGTCGTCCTGCTGCTCGCGCAGATGGCCTTCGCGATGGTCACCACGGCGGTGCAGCAGACCCCCACCATCGACGAGCCGGTGTACGTCGCCACGGCCACCGACTACCTGCGCGAGCACCGGCTGCGCTACAACCCCGAGCATCCGCCGCTCGGGAAGCTGCTGATCGCGGTCGGGGTGGCGGTGGCGGACCCGCACTACGACCCCTCGTACACCGGCAGCCAGGGGCAGGTGGGCCGGCATCTGCTGTACGAGTCGGGCAACGACCCCTGGCGGGTGATGCTGTGGGCGCGGCTGCCGGTGATCGCGCTGACGCTGCTGTGCGGGCTGGTCGTGCTCGCGTTCGCCCGGGACCTGACGGGTACGGCGGGCGGCCTGGTCGCGCTCGCCCTGTACGCGTTCTCGCCCGATGTGATCGCGCACGGTTCCCTGGCCACGCTGGACCTGCCGGCGGCCGGATTCGTCCTGACGGCGGCCTGGCTGACGTGGCGAGCCCGGCGCCGCCCCGTCCTGTACCTGCCGCTGGCGGGGGCGGCGCTGGGCGCGGCCACGGCGACCAAGATGAGCGCCCTGCCGGCCGTGCCGGTGCTGATGGGGCTGGCGGCGGTGTCCGCCCTGACGGCGCACCGGTCCGCCCCGGCCTCGGCTCGGTGGCCCCTCCCGTGGCTGACGGCGCGGCGGCCGGTGGTGTCGGCGCTGGTGGGTGCCGTCGTCGTCGCGGTCGTGGCCGTCGCCGTGGTGTGGGTGGCGTATCTGGTCGTCGACCCGCGGCTGCGGTTCGAGCCCGCCGAGCCGGTGCCGGGTGTGCGGGGGCTGCGGGCGCGGCTGGCGGAGCTGTTGCCGGTGCCGCCGGCGTACCGGGCGGGGATGCGGGTGCAGTTCGGCCTGGAGCGGCAGCCCTGGCAGGGGTATCTGTTCGGGCACCTGTACACCGGCTCGCTCTGGTACTACCTGCCGGCCGCGTTGCTGGTGAAGACCCCGCTCGGGCTGCTGGCGCTGGGCGCGGCCGGTGCCGTCGCGGCCGTGGCGGTACGGCGGCTGCGCCCCGCGGCGCCGTACCTGCTGGTGCCGCCCCTCGTGCTGCTGGCGGCGGCGATGACGGGATCACGGGACTTCGGCACCCGGTACGCGCTGTTCGTGCCGGTGTTCCTCGCGGTGGCGGCGGCCTGCGTGCTCGCACTCCGGTGGCGGTGGCGCGGGCTCCTGACGGGCGTCCTGGTGCTGTGGGTGGCGGTGAGTTCGCTGCGGACGTTCCCGTACTACCTCCCGTACGCCAACGAGGCGTTCGGCGGCCCGGCGCACACCCACCGGCTGCTGCACGACTCGAACGTGGACTGGGGCCAGGACCTGGGCCGGCTCGCCGACCGGCTCCGGGAGCGGTACCCGGGCGAGCGGGTGTGGCTGGTGTACAAGGGCAGCGGCGTCCCGTCGTACTACGGCATCCACGCCGCCGATCCGCGCACGGTGCCGCGGGAGCGGGTGCACGGGCTGCTGGTGGTGTCGGACTCCGCCGCCGCCAAGGCGCGCGGCCGGCTCGCCGAGCTGCTGGCGAGCAGCCGGCCGGTCGGCGAAGTGGGCCGTTCCATCGGCCTGTACCGGCGGTGAGCCCGCCGTCTCAACCCCCTGGTGACGACGGTCGGTGAGCTATGTTGAGTGCTCGTGGCAGACAAAGGAGGCCGACCGGTGCCCTCGCCGCAGCAGGCACGCGCACAGGCATCAGCGATCACGTCGGGCAGGACGGTACCCGCGGCCGAGGCCGCTCCGACCTCCCGGCTGAGGGAACTCTTCGACGGCCCCCGTCTGTCGCCGGGGCAGCGGCGCATCGCCCAGTACCTGATCGAGCACATCACCGAGGCCGCGTTCCTGTCGATCACCGAGCTGGCCGACCGGGTCGGGGTCAGCCAGCCCTCCGTCACCCGCTTCGCAGCCGCCGTCGGCTTCAGCGGCTACCCGGCGCTGCGCGAGAAGCTCCAGTCGATCGCGCTGAGCAGCCTCGCCGGCGGGCCGGGCGAGGAGAACCGGGCCAACGAGTTGCAGGCGGCCGTCGACGCCGAGATCGAGAACCTGGAGAACCTGCGGCGGGACTTCGCCGACCCCGACCGGGTCATCCACGTCGGCCGCGAGCTGTCCCGGTCGGCCCCGTTGACCGTGCTGGGCCTGCGGATCTCGGTGTCGCTGGCCGAGTACTTCGGTTACGCGGCCCGCCGTATCCATCCGGACGTGCGGCTGGTGACCCGCGGCGGCAGCGTGGCCTACGACGCGCTGCTCCAGTCCCGCGAGGCCGGCGGCAGCTGGGTGCTGGCCTTCGCGATGCCCCGGCACTCCCAGGAGACGCTGCACGCCGTCCGGGTGGCGCGCGGCGCCGGTCTGAAGGTCGCCCTGGTGACCGACCTGGCGCTCGGGCCGCTGGCCGACGAGGCCGACGTCACCTTCGCCACGGGCACCGGGTCCCGGCTGGTCTTCGACTCGTACGCCGCGCCCGGCGTGCTGGCGGCGGCGCTGCTCCAGGCCATGACCGACGCCGATCCGGAGCGCACCCAGGCCCGGCTGGAGAAGTACGAGCAGCTCTCCGACCAGCACCAGTTCTTCCTCAAGGACTGAGCGCCGGCCTGGGCGGCCGATCCTTCCGCCCGCTACGGGCATCCGTGAAGATCTTGCGGTCACCCCCGCCATGGACGGGGATGATTCACCTCATATCGCGCATGAATGTTTTCATGCGTCTTGCAAACCGGTCGGCATATATAAATACTGCTCGGCGGACTCCCCTCGCCACCGCCCCGAGAAAGCCGACGGACCGCCCATGCGCACGCACCACCGCACGCAGCGCCGGTTCCCCGCGCCCGGGGCCCGCGCACGGACACCCTCTGCCGCCGTCCCCTACCCACGTCGGCGTCCGGGGTGTACCGGGGCGCGTCGTCTGCGCGACGCGCCCGTGGCGGCCCCGGTCATCCCCTAGACCGGGGCCGCCCCGAACCCGTCGACCACCCTCACGACGCCGCACACCGGAAGCGATGGACATGCCTCTGACCAGCACGCGCATCAGCCCAGACTGGCCCTGTCAGGTCAAGACGCCGGGCTCCTACGACTGGGAGCGCTCGGCCGCCAAGTGGCTGCGCGAGCTGATCCCCGCGCGCTACGCCAGCTACCCGGCGCTCATCCGGCACCCGGTCCTGCTGGCCCGGCACGCGCAGATCCAGGTGCAGCAGGAGATCCGGGTCGCCCGGACCGCCCTCCAGACCGCGCGGGCCGAACTGCCCGTGCTCGGACTGCCCGAATCGGTGATCGAGCACACGATCAAGCTGTATGCGGCGGAGGTGTTGCAGTTGCAGCACATCGCGCGCAGCGTCCGGGTGGTCAGCGAGGCCCTGGCCGCCCGCGGCACGACCCGCTGACCTGCCCGGGCCCCTCCCCCGCCCGCCGCTTCCCCTGCCGCTTCCCGAGCCGCCGATCCTGTCCACCGGTCGTGTGAATCCGGACCCGGCAGACGAGTGATCGAACGGGCCCGGATGTGCAATGCTCGTCGCGTGACGAGCGAGCCTCTGCCTCCGGTGGACCGTGAGACCAGCGCGGATCTTGCGGCGCTGGCCAAGGTCGTGGCCCGGCAGCGCGCCGAGATGGAACGGCTGCGGGACCTGGCCGCCACCTCCGCGGTCGTGGAGCGGGCCAAGGGCGTGCTGATGGCCGTCACCTCATGTACCCCGGACGCCGCCCACCAAGAGCTGGTCCAGCGCGCCAAGGACGGCAACCGCACCCTCCTCGAACAGTGCTGGCTCACCCTGGGCGCCCTGCCGCCCCGGCAGCAGCCCGGCGCGCCCGCCGCCCCGCCCGCCGCCGTCCGCTCCCGGGAGGGCGTGCCCGCCGGTACCACCGACCTCACCGACGTCCTGGGCCACATCGGCCGCGACCTGCTCCGCGTCGGCTCGCCGCACGAGCTGGCCGGATGCCTGCTGGACCACCTCGCGTCCGAGGCGGGGGCCGACGCCGTGATGCTGTACGAGCGGCTGCCCGAGGGCGGGCTCGGACTGATCGGGTACGCCGGCATCGACCCCACCCTCGCCGCCCAGTGGCGCCAGCTCCCCCCGGTGACCAGCGTGGCAGCACTGGACGCCCTGGAGTCCGGGGAGCCGCGCTGGCTGGAGAACATCGACCTCGACCGCACCCGGTACCCGCTCATCGGCGATCCGCCGGAGCGGTGGCTCACCCGGGCCTGGCTGCCGGTGCCGGCCGGGGGCACCGCGTGCGCCGCCCTCGGCGTGCTGCGCCGGCGCCGCGAGCCGTTCGCACGGCGCGAGCGGGAGCTGCTGCGGGCCGTGGCCCGGCTGTGCGCGGGCCGGCTGCGGGCCTTCGACAGCCCGCGCGGCGACGCGCCCGCGGACGTCTCCCAGACCGTGCAGGCGGTGTTCGACGCGCTGCCGGGCGCGGCGATCCTGCTGACCCCGCTGCGCGCCCCCTCCGGCGAGGTGGAGGACTACATCATCGACGCCGCCACCCCGGAGGCGGTCGACGTGTTCGGCCGCACCGGCCAGGACATGGTCGGCAGGCGTGTCCTGGAGAGCTACCCGTCGGTCGCGGGCGAACCGCTGTGGCGGGGCTATCTCCAGGCCCTCCAGACCGGAGTGCCCTTCGAGGGCGAGCCGTTCGCCTACCAGGACGTGGTCGGCGAGGTGCCCGTGACCGCCACCTACACGGTGCGGGCCGCTCCGCTGGGCGAGCGTCTGGTGGTGACCTGGCTGCGGCACGACCCGGTGGACCGCCAGGAGCAGCGCCTGGCCGACGTGCAGCGGCTCGGCAACCTCGGCTGGGCGAACTGGAACCTGATCACCCAGGAGACCTCCTGGGCCGCACAGACGTACGCCGTGCTCGGCCTGCACCCCGGGCAGCGGCCGGCCCGCCTGGAGGAGCTGCCCGACCTGGTACTGGCCGACGACACGGGGCCGCTGGCCCACGCGATCGCCGAACTCGTCTCCCACGGCCGCCCGTTCGACGTGCCCTTCCGGATGGAGACGCCCGAGGGGGTCCGGCATCTGCGGATGGTCGCGGAGGC
Source organism: Streptomyces sp. NPDC029138 (assembly GCF_055564375.1). NCBI lineage: Bacteria > Bacillati > Actinomycetota > Actinomycetes > Kitasatosporales > Streptomycetaceae > Streptomyces > Streptomyces sp. NPDC029138. Next base: position 31,517 of record NZ_JBVHWM010000042.1, on the reverse strand, counting down.
CGTCATGGCGCCCGACGGCGCCCCGGTCGAGGTGCACGGCTTCGTCCAGGACCTCACCGCGCAACGCAGCGCGGAACTCGCGCTCGTGGAGAGCGAACGCGCGATACTGCTCCAGCGCGGCATCCTCCAGGCCGAACGGGCCCTGGCGGCCCGGCTCCAGCACGCCCTGCTGCCGCTGCCCAGCAAGCCGGTGCGGCTGGCCGGGCTGCGCATCGAGGTCGCCTACCTGCCCGCGCAGGCCGGCATCCACGTCGGCGGCGACTGGTTCAGCGCCGTCGAACTGCCCGACTACGACGCGCTGTTCGTGGTCGGCGACGTGGCCGGCCACGGCATCGACGCCGTGGCCACCATGGCCCAGCTCAGGTTCACCGCGAAGGGCATGGTCAGCACCGGCTCCTCGCTCACCGGGGCGCTGGCACGGCTCAACCAGCTGCTCCTGCACTCCCGCGACAGCCAGATCACCGCCACCATGATCCTCGCCCGCTACAACCCCGACGAGCAGGTCCTCACCTGGACGCAGGCCGGGCACCCGCCGCCGCTCCTGGTGCGCCGGGGCGAGGTCCGCTTCCTCGACCGGCCCGGCGGCATGCTGCTCGGCGCGACAGCCGCCCCCGCCTACGAGTCACGGGAACTGCGGCTGGAACCCGGGGACCGGCTCCTGCTCTACACGGACGGCCTGGTGGAACGCCCCGGCGAGGGCCTCGACGCGGGCTTCGACCGGCTGGCCGAGGCGGTGCGCGCCCACGGCTGCGGTGAGTCCGGCTCCCTGGACGCGCTGCTCGCGACGATGCTGGCGGACGACCGGCGCGACGATGTGTGCGTGCTGGACATCCGGATGCCTCTGGAGGATGTGCAGGACGGGGCGGAGGCGGCGGAGGGTTAGCGAGCGGCGGCGTCCGGGAGGCGGGGTGCGCTCAATACTCAGTCCACGGGGTGGCCGGCGTCGATGGCGACGGCGTCGGAGAGCCGCAGCAGGGGCCCGCTGCGGCCCTCGCCCCACTCGACCGGATCCAGCACGAAGCCGACGTGGTCGCCGCCGTCGGTGCGCTGAAGGATAACGCCGACGAACCAGGCCGCCGCGTCCTCCAGGACGGCGGCGCCGCCGTGCCCCTCCCGCCAGGCGAGCCGCGCGAACTTGTCGACCTCGTCGCCCGTCTCGCCGCCGAAGAGTTCCGCCAGGTCCCGCTGGTCTCGGGTGAGCAGATGGACGGCGAGGAACTGCGCGGCCCGGGCGACCCGGTAGGTGCGGTTGACCTTGGACAGCCATACGGCGAACCGGGGCGGCTGGATGGAGCACTGCGAGGCGAAGCCGACCAGACAGCCGGCGCGCCTGCCGCTCGCCACGGCGGTCACCACGCACATGTCCGGGTCCAGCCGGTCGAAGAACCCGTCCGGTTCCGGGGGTCGCGCCTGCCGGCCCCGCGTGCCGCTCTCGTCCGCCATGCCGCTCCGCTCCCGTCCGCCGCCGCCCGGCCCGCGCGCCGACCGTGCGGTGGTCCTCGTGTGCCCGGTGTGCCGCTCATGAATCGTCGCCGAAGCCGGTGCGGGACTCCAGCGCACGGCGCGTGTCGTTCCCGTAGACGCCCGTCTCGTCGCCGCTGATGCCGTACCAGAGCTGGAAGCGGGCCACGGCCTGGGTGAGCGTGGCGTCGTAGGTGCCGCTGGTGGAGCCGTCGCGGTAGACGTCCGGGATGCGCAGCAGGCGTTGCTGGAGGTCGGCGACCTCGGGGCCGGTGTCGCCCTGACGGAGGGTGCCGGGGCCGTCGGGGTCGGGCGCGGTGGCGGGGGTCGTGGGTTCGGCCGACGTGGGTTCGGCCGATGTGGTGGGGGTCGACGGGCCGCCCGGTGCGGTGGCGGGCGGGGCGGTCGTGGCCGGCGGGGCGGGGCGGGCGGTCGCGGCGGCCTGCTGGCGGCCGGGGAGGAGCAGGGCGCAGCCGAAGCCGACGAGGGCCGCCGCCGCCACGGCCACGACCACGGCGGCCCGGCGCCGGCCCGGGCTCAGGCCGGGGGCGCCGGTGGCGGGGGTGCCCGAGGGGGGAGTGACCGAGGCGGGTACGGGTGGGAGTTCCTGGGTGTCGTCCTCATAGGCCACCGGATCGGGCCCGATCTCCCGCATGAGTTCCGCGAGGGCGTCGAAGCGGCGTAGTCGCAGGACCCTGACGGGTTCCAGGACCGGTCCGGGCGGCGGCTGTTCGGGGTCGGGCGGTGTCGGCACCTGGCTCTCCTTCCGTCCCGTGGGTGGGGCGGGGCTTGCGCAGCCCGCGTGGTGAGATACGGCGCCCACGGCGGCCTCGTTCAGGCGTCCCCGCTCATCCCTGACGGGGCAGCGGGTTCACGCGTGGAGGTGCCGTTGCATCCAGTCGGCCGCGGCGCGGCGGAACAGGCGCCGGTTGTCCGCGCGCAGGAAGTCGTGCCCTTCGTCGCGCAGGGTCAGCAGTTCCGCGTGGACGCCCCGCTCCCGCGCGGCCCGTACGAACTGCTGGGACTCCCCCGGTGGCACGTTGGTGTCGTGTTCGCCGTGGACGGCCAGCAGCGGGACGCGCAGCGCGTCGATGCGGTTCAACGGCGACAGGGCACGCAGCAGCTCACGGTCGCGCTCCGGGTGGCCGTACTTGTGCGCCGCCGATTCCGCGATCCACGGTTCCGTACCGGCGAAGAAGGTGAGGAAGTCGGACATGCCGCAGACGGCGACCCCGGTGCGGAACAGGTCCGGGTGCCACACGAGGGAGGCGAACGTGAGGTAGCCGCCGTACGAGCGGCCCATGACCGCGAGCCGCGTCGGGTCGGCGGGGCCCGCGGTGACCGCGTGGACCGCGCAGTCCGCGACGTCGTCGAGGGCGGCGAAGCGGCCCGCGCCCAGGTCGGCGTCGACGAACGAGCGGCCGTGCCCCAGGGAGCCCCGGACGTCGGGCGCGAAGACGTCCAGGCCACGCCCGACCAGCTCGTGGTAGAGCGGGTTGAACACCGGGCGTTCCTGTTCCTCCGGTCCCCCGTGCAGGTGGATCACGCAGGGTGCCGGTTCGTCCGGGGCGCGCCCCGGCGCCCTGTAGTACCAGCCGCTCAGGGGCAGCCCGTCCCGCGCGGTCAGGCGCACGGGGACGGGGCGTACCGGTGGGCGGCCCGGCGGGACGGCGTCCTCGTCCTGGGAGGACCACGGGGTACGCAGCAGGGACACGCCTTCGTGGGCCCACCAGACGCCCGGTCGGCGCTGCGACCCGGACAGCGCGAGCAGCAGGCGCCCGGCACCGGCGGCGGTCACGCGGGTGACGACCTCGTGGGGCAGGTCCAGCGGCCTGGCCGGGCCCGTGCCGCCCGGGGCCCGCGCCGTCGGGAAGGTCTCGACGAGTTCCAGCTCGCTCGCGCCTCGCACGTTCCACGCGAGCGCGGCGGTGCGGCCGTCCTGGGCCAGCGCCAGGAGCTCCAGGTCGCTTTCCGCACGCCCCGCCGCGACCGACACCGCGTGCGGCCCGCCGTCGGCGTCCAGGGCCACCGCGAGGAGGGCCGCGTACTCGCGGTCGTTGTCGCTGCGCAGCCACAGCGTCCGCGCGTCCGGGGAGAACCGGCCGATCCATGGATCGCCGTCGGCGACCGGCACGGCGAGGGTGGTCACCGAGTCGGCGGTGCGCAGGACGACCGCCTCGCGCCGTCCGCGCGGCCCCCGGCGCAGCAGCGCGAGGCCGCCGTCATGACTGAGGTCGCACGCGCGCAGGGAGGCGGCGTGGGTCTCGGTGGTGAGCAGGACGGGCGAGGCAAGACCGTCGGGATCGATCAGGTAGACCGACAGGCCGCCGTCGGGCCGGGCCGCCGGCGCCGTGCTGCCGGTCGGCGTCCCGTCCGGCGCTGTCCCCGAGGCCGCGTCGTACGCGGCCGGGCCGAGGAGCGTGGCGTGACCGTCCCGCTCCGCCCAGTCGGCCGCCGGGCGCGTGTCGGCGAGCCGGTCGTCCGCCGGTACGGAGTGCGTCAGGGTCTGCCTCGCGAGGCCTCCGTACGCGGCGGCGGCCGGAGCCGCGACGGTGACGGCGATGGCCGAGCCGTCGTGCGCCCAGCAGCCCAGGTAGGCAGTACTGGCCGGATCGGCCCCCGCCAGGATGCGGCGGCCGGTGCCGTCGGGCCGCACGCAGAGCACCCGTGAGTGCTCACCGCCCCCGGGCGCCGTGGTGTACGCGATCCAGCGGCCGTCCGGTGACCAGGACACCTCCTTGACCGGATCCGGCGAGGAGTCGAGCAGCCGCACCTCGTCACCGTCGACGGGCCCGGCCCACAGCTGGGGGACGCCTCCCCGGTCGCAGATGAAAGCCGCCTCGCTGCCGTCGGCGTTCGCGGAGGGGTACCAGCAGCCGTGCGCGCGCAGCCGTGTCACCGCGTCTCGCGGGCCGCCCGCCTCGGGCAACGGCACCGGCGCGGGGGCGGCGGCACAGGCGGCGCCGAGGAGGTCCGCCGTCCGACGGTCCGGGGCGCGGGTGGGGCCCGGACCGGATGGTTCCGGCCGGGTGAGGGCGGACGCCGGCCCGTACGCCGCCCGCGTGCCCCGCTCGTCGGTCACTTGATTCCGTGGGTCTGCAGCCATATCTCCAGCACAGCGATCTGCCAGAGCGCGTTCGCGCCCCGCCTGGTCCGGTGCTCGTCGGGCGCCCTGAGCAGGTCCGCCACGTACGCGTCCCGGTACACACCGCGTCGCCTGGCCTCCGGTGCCTCCAGTGCCTCACGCACGCGCCGCAGCACGGGACCGGCCATGTGCCGGATGGCCGGCACGGGGAAGTACCCCTTGGGGCGGTCGACGACCTCCTGGGGCAGGAGCTTTCGGCCCGCCTCCTTCAGCACGCCCTTGCCGCCGTCGGCCAGTTTGAGTTCCGGCGGGCAGGCCGCCGCCAGCTCGACCAGTTCGTGGTCCAGGAACGGCACCCGGGCCTCCAGGCCCCAGGCCATCGTCATGTTGTCGACCCGCTTGACGGGGTCGTCGACGAGCATGACGTGCGTGTCCAGCCGAAGAGCGGCGTCCAGCGCCGTCTCCGCCCCCGGTCGCGCCATGTGCTCCCGTACGAAGCGTCCCGAGACGTCCTCGTGAGGCAGCATCTCGGGCCGCAGTACGTGGGCGAGGTCGGCATGCGGCCGGTCGAAGTAGGTCGCGGCGTACCGCTGCGGCTCGTCCTCGCGGGGGACCGAAGCCAGCCGCGGGTACCAGTGGTAACCGGCGAAGACCTCGTCGGCGCCCTGCCCGCTCTGCACGACCTTCACCTGCTGGGACACCTGCTCGGACAGCAGGTGGAAGGCGACCACGTCGTGGCTGGTCATCGGCTCGCTCATCGCCGCGAACGCCCCGTCCAGAGCCGTCGACACCCGCTCGGAGGGAACCATCAGCCGACGGTGGTCGGTGCCGAACTCCCGGGCCACCAAGTCCGAGTAGCGGAACTCGTCGCCCTCCTCGCCGCCCTCCGTCTCGAACCCGACGCTGAACGTCATCAGGTCCCGCCGGCCCTCGTCGGCCAGCAGCGCGACGATGAGGCTGGAGTCGAGGCCGCCGGAGAGCAGGACACCGACCGGCACGTCGGCCACCGTCCGCCGGCGCACGGCCACGCGCAGCGCGTCCAGCACCGCGTCACGCCATTCGTCCGCTGTCATGCCGGCGTACTCGGGTCGGCGCGTGTAGGACGGCTGCCAGTAACGGTGGTCCCGGTACGTGCCGTCCGGTTCGACGACCCGCACGGTGGCCGGGGGAAGCTTACGCACCCCGTTGAGGACGGTGCGAGGCGCCGCGACCGTGGCATGCCAGCTCAGGTACTGGTGCAGGGCCACCGGATCGAGTGAGGTGTCCACGTCTCCGGCGGCCAGGAGAGCGGGCAGCGTGGAGGCGAAACGGAGCCGGCCCGGCGTCGGCGCCAGGTACAGGGGCTTGATCCCGAGCCGGTCCCGGGCGAGGACGACGCGACCGGTCCGGTGCTCGACGATCGCGAAGGCGAACATGCCGAGGAAACGCTCCACGCACGCGGTGCCCCACTGCCGGTAGGCGTTGAGCACCACCTCCGTGTCCGACGTCGACTCGAAGCGGTGCCCGAGACCGCGCAGCTCCTCCCGCAGCTCCGGATAGTTGTACACGCAGCCGTTGAAGACGCCGGTGACCTCGCCCCGGGCGTCCGTCATGGGCTGGGCTCCGCTGTCCGAGAGGTCGATGATCTTCAGGCGGCGATGTCCCAGCGCGACCGCGCCCCGTCTCCAGGTGCCCTCCCCGTCGGGTCCGCGGTCAGCGAGCCGCTCCGTCATGCGTCCGACGGCCGCCAGGTCCGGCGACCGCCCGTCGAAGCGGACCTCCCCGCTCAGACCGCACATGACGCCCCGCCTCCGTCCGGCGCACCGGCGTGCCCTCCGACGGGGAACTGGGCGGTACTGCGATACATGACGCCCCCTTCTGAAGACGACAGGACGTGTACCGGTGCAGACAGAGACCGGTACTGGGCGGCTGCGGCGGCTTTGTGCGTGTGCGAGTGCCCAGGCCCTGTGCGGGTAAGCCCCGCACCCCGCACTCGACGCGCCGGCACATGGTGCACTCGATGTATGAACCCTGTCCGGACCGATCCCGTCGGCGGGATTTCCGGGTCGTACCCGGAACTGATCACCTTCGGTCACGGCACGGCCGATCGGACGACGCTGGCCGAGCTCCTGCGGGAAGCCGGCGTCACCGCCGTCGTGGACGTCAGGACCGCACCGGGCAGTCGCCGGAACCCGGACCTGTCACGGCAGCGGCTGGCCCGGTGGATGCCCGAGGAGCGAATCGCCTACCGGTGGGAAGGGCGGCTGGGCGGGTGGCGCAAGCCGCCGGCGGACTCACCGGACACCGTCTGGCGCAACGAGTCGTTCCGGGGCTACGCCGCTCACACACGCAGCGCGGAGTTCGTGACCGCGATGGACGGCGTGCTGCGGCAGGCAGACGAGGAGCGGACCGCGGTGATGTGCAGTGAGGCGGTGTGGTGGAGATGCCACCGGCGCCTGATCGCCGACTTCGCCGTACTGGCCCGCGGCGCGCTCGTCCTGCACCTTATGCACGACGGGCGCCTGACGGCGCACAGTCCGACGCCTGGGGTACGCCTTCGCGGTGACGGCCTCCTGGTCTACGACGCCGGTCCGGAGGCAGCCGGGTGAGGTCACCTGCCCGAGCGGCATGGCCGTTCCACGTCCGCGGGCCCGCCGGTGCCGGGCGGGTGTGGCGGGCGCCCGGCAGGGCACGCGTAGTGCGGTCCAGCCGAGTCGAGGACGGTGCCACGATGACCGAGTACGAGCGTTCCCGCATCCCGCCCGCTCGCCGCCTGGTACGCAGCGCCACCGATGGACCGCGTACCCGCCGCACCGGACGGCCGCCTATCGCCGTCACGGCCGGCTGACCGGCTCCGGGGCACGCCATGGCACGCCGAAAGCGGTACGCCGTCGCCGCCTCCGGGCAGTGGACGGACGAGGAGGACGGCCGGCACCGGCTGCCCGCCGGCGAGGTCCACGCGTGGGAGCCGGGCCTGAACCAGACCGTGTGCGGACTGTCCCTCAGCCGCTCCCAGCTGACGCGATTCCCGCACGTCGGCTGGGAGGACACCTTCCCCGAGTCCGGGGGCGCGGCGGACCGGGTGCGGCGGGTGTGCCCGCGGTGCGCGTCCGTCGCCGGACGCCGCGGCGGTGACGCGCGGCCACGCTGGCACCGCACCCGTCCCCGGCCCTGAGGGCCAGATGACGGGCGAGGTGTCGGGGTGCTCGCCGGTCGAGGACGCCGGGCGCCTGCCGGGGAGAGCCGGGCACGCGTACGCGAGGAGGGCGAAAGCCACGGCTGACGACCGTCAGGCCGGGACGGGCACCCCCTGCGCGAAGCGGCTCAGGGACGCCGTCAACGCGGTGACGAAGGCGTCCCTGGCCTCCTCCGGGAGCGCGTCCAGGGACAAGTACGGGTTGAGGTCCTCCAGTTCGACCAGCAGCAGACCGCCGTCGGGGGCGCGGCAGGCGTCGACGCGCTGGATGCCGTACCCGAGGTCGTTCCAGTCGATGAACCGGCGGGCGAACTCCAGGTCGGCGGCGGTGGCCGGGTACGGTTGCAGCTCCCAGCGGCGCTCGGGGTCGGGGGCGTACAGGGCGTACTGGAAGTCGTCGTCGACGAAGTAGAAGGACACCTCGTAGGCGAAGTCGACGCACGGCTGGATCAGGACGTCCCCGGTGGCGAGTCCGGCGAGCCTGCCGCCGGGGACGATCCGCAGGCCGAGGGAGTCCGCGCCGGACTTCGGCTTCACCACGTACCGCTCGGCGACCGGCAGCCGGTCCAGGTCCTCGGCGCGGTCGACGGTCGGGATCACGGGGAAGCCGGCGGCGGTCAGATCGAGCAGGTACTGCTTCCCGGCCATGTCGGCCTTCCCGGTGAGCGGGTTGTACACCCGCGTCCCGGCGGCGAGCGCCTGCGCCCGGAAGGCGTCGTACTCCTTCCGGTAGCCGAGGACGGGCCCGCTGTTGCGGACGACGACGGCGTCGAAGCCGTCCATCAGCGCCGCCGCGTCCAGCGGATGGCACAGGGCCAGGTCGAGGTGGGCGCGCAGCCGGGAGGTGAGGTGGATGTCCTCGTCGCAGTAGCGGCGCCCGCGGGCCTGGTACGCCAGGTCGGTGACGTAGAGCAGGCGGGGGCGGGCGGCGGGCATGGGGGCTCCTCGGGGCGGCGCAGGGGGCTGCGGGTGTGGTGCGGGTGGGTGGTGCGGGTGCGATGGTGCGGGGCCGGTGTCGGCGGCGTCTCCGTCGGTGGCGTCTCCGTCGGTGGCGGTGGCGGTGGCGGTGGCGGTGGCGGAGAAAGGTTACGCCGCAGGGTGCGGCGACTTTCGGCCACCCCGGCTACCACCCGCCTCCCGCCCCTCTCCTCCCAGCCCGTTCGGGCCGCTCCAAGGTGACCTCAGAAGCACTCAGTTCCCCCGGAATGGCGCTCGCGCTGCACTGAGTGTCACGAATCCGGTCCGGGTGCTACGTTCCCGTCCATGAGCTCCAGCAGCGCGGTGCCGGCCGCGAAGCCGCCGATCCGGGACGCCCTGGTGGCGGCGGCTTTCCGGCTCTTCCTGGAACGCGGGTACGAGCAGACCACCGTGGACGACATCGTGGCCCTGGCCGGGGTCGGCCGGCGTTCGTTCTTCCGCTACTTCCCCTCCAAGGAGGACGTGGTCTTTCCCGACCACGAGCGCTGCCTGGCCGACATGACCGCCTTCCTCGCGGCCGGCGGCGCGGAGCACGAGCCGGTGCGGCGGGTGTGCGACGCGGCCCGGCTGGTGCTGCGGATGTACGCCGAGAATCCGGCCTTCTCCGTGCAGCGCTACCGCCTCACCCGGCAGGTGCCGGGGCTGCGCGCCTACGAGCTGTCGGTGGTGTGGCGCTACGAGCGGGCGCTCGCCGAGTATCTGCGCGCCCGGTTCGCGGGGCGTCCCGACGGGACACTGCGCGCCGACGTGATCGCGGCCGCGGTCGTCGCCGCGCACAACAACGCCCTGCGCTCCTGGCTTCGGTCGGACGGGAAGGGCGACCCGGGGGCCGCCGTGGACCATGCGCTGGGCTATGTGCAGAGGACGTTCGGCAGGTCGGCGGATGCCCCGACGACACCCCGCGGGGCCGGCGCGGTGACGACCGGCGCGCAGGCGGGTCAGCCCGACGACGTGGTGGTGCTGGTCTCCCGCCGGGACGCCCCCCTGTGGCGAGTGGTGCAGGAACTGGAGACGGCGCTGGGTCGCGGCTGACTGGGAACAGGGGTAATTAGGGGTACGCAGTGCCTTTACGAGTGACACTCAGTGCCATACTCTGTCGGGCGTGCACGGTGGCACGGCAACCGCGCACACGCGTGCCCTGTCCGCCCCGGGCACGCGGGATTCCGGCCGAGCGCAGGGAGTTGACCAGCGTGTACCACCACTCAGCAAGCACCTCGCATCCGGTGGCCGGTTCCGCGACGGGTGTTCTCGATCCCGCCGCGGACTCCAAGGACGCCATCCTCTTCCAGCGCTGCACCTGGTGCGGCACCGCGATGTACCACCGGCTGCTGTGTCCGGTCTGCCAGGGCAGCGAGCTGCGCACGGAGCGCAGCGAGGGCGTCGGCACGGTCCGCCACTCCACCGTGGTGCACCGCAACACACCGGCGGCGCGCAATGTGTCGCTGATAGAGATGGCCGAGGGGTTCGTCGTACGGGGCCGTGTCATGGGTCCGCCGATCGGCATCCACAGCGGCGACCGGGTCCGGCTGTCCACCGCCAAGGACCCGGTGCGCGGGGAGCCGGTCTTCCAGCTGGTCGACGAGCCGTACCGGGCCTGGACCTGACCGCCGCTCACCGCCGCACGTCACGGGCGCGGTGACGCGCCGTCCGGACCTCGAGCAGTCGCTCGGAGTGCGAGGGCCGCACCACAACCGGAGCGGAGCAGGTTCGGTGTCGGTCGTCGTCGTGGGTGCCGGGATCGTCGGTGCGTCGGTGGCCTACCACCTGGCCCGTCGGGGGGTGCCGGTCACCCTGGTCGAGCGGGAACCCCGGCCTGCCGCCGGGGTGACCGGGGACTCGTTCGCGTGGATAGGGGGCGCGGGCGGCGACTGGCCGGGCGGAGCGGCCCGGTTGCGCGGGTCGGTACTGGCGGACTGGCGCCGGCTGGAGACGGAACTGCCGGACGTACGAGTGCGATGGACGGGTTCGCTGCGCTGGCCGGGCGCGGGGGCGGGAAAGGGACGGGACGCTGACCCGGACGGGCGGAGTTCTCCCTCCGACCACCCGGACAGCGAGGCGGACGAGCCGGCCGCCGCCACCCCGCACAGCCGTCACCGCTCCCCCGGCCGACAGGAGTCCGCGGCGGTCGTGCCGGTAGGTCCCGAGCGGATCGCCGAGCTGGAGCCCCGTCTGCGCGTCCACCCGCCGTACGCCGTGCACACACCCTCCGACGGCGGCGTCGACGCGGTCGCCGTCACCGGGGCCCTGGTGCGGGCGGTGTCGGCGCTCGGCGGGCGAGTCGTTCTCGGGGTGGCCGGTGTGTCGCTGCGGGTCACCGGGGGCCGGGTCACGGGTGTCGACTCGGCTGTCGGCCACTTCCCGGCCTCGGCTGTCGTCCTCGCCGCCGGGACCGGGATCAACGCGCTCGCCGCGCCCCTGGGTGTCCCGCTTCCGATCTCGGTGTCTCCGGCCCGGCTGTTCCGGCTGACCGGGCCGCCGGGGCTGGTGCGGGGCATCGTCGCGGGGCCGGACTTCGAGGTGCGCGAGACCGCACCCGGCCGGCTGCTCATGACTCTGCCCGGGACGTCACCAACGGCCCGGGGCGGGCCGGCAGTCGAGCGGTTGCGGGCCGCCTTCGCCGGGGCGGGGTCGTGTCGGCTCGTCGGCTCCCGTGCCGCCGGTCGCCCCATACCCGCCGAGGGGCCGCTGATCGGCCCGGTGACCCGGGACGGATCCGCGTACGTGGCGGTGACGCACGCGGCGGTGACGTTGGCGCCGACGGTCGGCCGGCTGGTGGCGGACGAGATCGCCACCGGTCGCGGGGTCGCCGAACTGAGCGGCTGCCGACCGCCGTTGGACTAGACGTTCACGACCGAGAAGGCCACGGCTGGATCCCCCTCCCCCACTGTGATCCATCACCTCCCCTCCACAGGCAACCCACAGCCTCCGCTCCCCATCCTCCGGGGCGAGGGACGCCCGGGACTGTCGGGGCGTCCCAGGTCGGTGTTGAGGAGGAACAGTGGTCCGTGCCCGGCGAATACGGGTGACCGCCGCCGCGTTGCTCGCGGTGGCGGGAGCATCCCCGGGGGTGGCAGTCGCCCACCCTCAACCGGCAGCATTAGAAGGGGTGTTGAAGGCGAACGACGGCACGCCGCTGCCGCCGGGGTGGCGGCTGGCCGGCAGCGGCTCGGCGCCGCAGTTGGTGTGGCGGTCGGGCCGGGCGGTGCCGATGGGGGACGCGCGGGTCGAATTCCGGGCCGGGGGACGGCTGTTGGGAGTGCCTCGGCCGGGTGCGGACGGCCACACCTTCCGGCTGTCGCTCGACGGGCGGCAGGCGACGCGGCTGCGCGGGCTGGAAGTCTGGTCCGGCGGGCGGAGGTTGGACGCGCGGGACGCGACCGGTGCCGCGTCGGCGGCGCGGTTGCCGGCGCCGCTGCCCGCGAACGGCGTGGACCCGGGCAAGCCCGGCTCGTACCGCACCAAGACGGGTGAGTACAGCCTGAAGTCGGTGCGGCTGCCGGGGTTCTCGGCGCCGGTGGAGATGCGCGCCGTGGTCGTCGCGCCGGTCGGTGCGTCCGGGAAGCGGCCCCTCGCGCTGTTCCTGCACGGCCGTCACTACACCTGTTACAAGGGGCAGGACATCACCGGTGACTGGCCCTGCAAGGCCGGCACCAAGCCGGTGCCCAGTCACCGTGGCTATCTGCGGGACCAGAAACTGCTCGCCTCGCAGGGCTATATGACCGTGTCGATCTCGGCCAACGGCATCAACGGGCAGGACTTCGCGGCGGAGGACGGCGGCGCGCAGGCACGGTCGTCGCTGGTACGGCTGCACCTGGCCCGCTGGGCCGACTGGGCCGCACACCCGCAGTCCGCGCCGAAGGTGGTCCGCGAGGCGCCCCGCGCCGATCTGTCGCGGGTACTGCTGGTCGGGCACTCGCGCGGCGGCGAGGGCGTCAACCGGGCCGCGTTGGACAGCCTCACCCCGCCGCCCGCCGACCGGGACGGCTATCGCGGGCCGGTGCGCTGGCACATCCGGGGCACGGTCCTGATCGGCCCGACCGTCTTCGGGCAGAACCCGGTGCCGGACGTGCCGTCGACGACGATCCTGCCGGGCTGCGACGGTGACGTCTCCGACCTTCAGGGCGAGGTGTACGTCGACGGCACGCGCGCGGTCGGCAACGGCACCGCCCTGCACAGCGCGGTGTACGTGATCGGCGCCAACCACAACTTCTTCAACTCGGAGTGGACGCCGGGCCAGTCCGCGGCGCCCGCCGACGACGACTTCTCCGACGACCCGCAGCACCACGACCCGGTGTGCGGGAAGCGGGCCGCGACCCGCCTTACCGCCGACCAGCAGCACCGGGCCGGTTCGACGTACGTCGCCGCCGCCGCGCGGCTGTTCCTCGCCGGGGACGACCGGGTACGGCCGCTGCTGGACGGCTCCGGGAAGCGGGCCCCGTCGGCGGACCCGGCGCGGGTGCTGAGCCACGCGGTGGGCGCCCGCCGGAGCGGCGGGTTCCTGCCGGACGGCGGGGTGTCGGTGAGCGGCGGCAAGCGGTGCGCCGCGGTGGACCCGAGCCCGGCCAAGACCTGCCTGGGCACGGGCGCCAAGGGCATCTCGCCGCACTTCGCGCAGTGGGAGACCGACCGGGAGGCGGGCCGGAGCGCGATCGCGGTGCGCTGGACGCGCGCCGGCACGCCGGCCCGGGTGAGCGCGGGGAAGCCGGTGTCGCTGTCCGGTGCCAAGGCGCTGGCGCTGCGGCTGTTCGTGCCGCCGAACTCCCGGGGCACCCAGCTGGACGTGTCGCTGACCGACGCTTCCGGCAAGAAGGCGAAGCTCGGCCGGATCAAGCCCGCCGGGCTGCCCGGCAGTGAACGGACCGCCTCCTACTGGGCGCAGGAGATCCGGGTACCGCTGACGGCGGCCGGCCGGGCCGGGCTCGACCTGGGTTCGGTCAAGTCCCTTGAGCTGACGCCACGTTCGGCGTCCGGGCGGGCCTGGCTCATGGACGCCTGGGGCTGGCGGCCGGGAACGCCGGCGGTGCGCGCGGACGCGCTGCCGCGCGTGGACATCGGCCGCACGACCGTGGACGAGGGTGACTCCGGCGTGCGCACCTACCGGGTCCCGGTTCAGGTGACGGGCCGGGGCGGCAGCGGTCAGGTCCGCGTGTACGTGATCGACCCGGCCACCGGCAAGGCCGGGGACCGGCTGGTGACGGTGCGTCCGGGCGGCCAGGACATCGACGTACCGGTCGAGGTGAAGGGCAACACCCGCTACGGCACCGATGTGTCGTACGACGTGCTGGTCAAGGCGGTCCGGGGTGCGGTCGTCGGCTCCTACCGGGGCGGCATCACCGTCCACGACGACGATCCGGCGCCCACGATGACCGTCACGCCCGTCGCCGGCAAGGTGACCGAGGGGCAGACGCTGAAGTGGCGGGTGTCGCTGTCCGAGGCGGTGGACGTCGACATGGGCGCGCTGTTCGCGGTCGCGCCGGCCACCGCGCCGGAGCTGTCCACGAAGGACGTCCCGGCGAGCTGGCTGCGGGACATCACCGGGGAGAAGCCCGACCCGGAGCGACCGCTGTCCAAGGTGACCGGGTTCTACCTGTGGGCGGACATCCCGGCGGGCAGGACCAGCGCGGAGATCACCCTGCCCACGGTGAAGGACCGGGTCCGGGAGTCCACGGAGTCGGTGCTGTTCCGGCAGATCGACCTGCGGACCGGGGAGCCGCAGGCCGGCGGCCTCGAGCTGTCCGGTTCGGTGCTGAACGCGTCGTAGGACGCCGGTTCCGGGTGGCCCTCACTCCCCGAGGGTCACCCGGATGCCGACGGTGCCGTCCAGGCCGCGCCGGAGCCGGCTGCCCAGCAGGGTGAGGCGGCCGAGGATGCCGTACTTGCGGGCGATCAGGCCCCGGTAGCGGGCGGTGGTGGCCGGATCGGTGATCTCGGCGGTGGCCGGCATCTGGTCGCCGGTCGGGTTGCCGCGCAGGTCGCACGGGCCGACGAGGACGTCGGGGCGGCGCCGGATCCGCTTGACCTTCCCGCTGTCGGCGGCCGTCCACACCCCGAGCGTGCCGCCGTCGCGGACCACCCACACCGGAGTCGCGACGGGAGTGCCGTTCTTGCGGTGGCTGGTCAGCAGCAGATACCTGCCGGACCCGAGCCGGTCGAGCCGCGTGTCGTCCATGCCCGCAGTGTAGGAGGGCGGCCCGCGCCGGGCGAGGCACAGCGAGTCCGGTCCGCCCGACCGGTACGCGGTGCCATGCGAGATGCTGGTCGTGAGGCTCGCGACGAAGGGCTGTGACGTGGGTGGAGACGGAGTCGGCGGGACGCGGGAGCGGTCGGACGCGGCGGAGGGCCGCGTCCGGGAGGTGGCCTGCGACGAGTCGGGGTCGGACGGGGAGAACCTGCTCGGCGGGAACACGGACGTGTTCGCGCACGCGAGCGTGGCCCTGCCGGTGGACGTCGCCGCGGAGTGCGTGCGGGAGGTCCGGCACCGGATCCGTTCGCCCGCCGAGGAGTACAAGGCCAACCATCTCCTGCGCGAGAAGCACCGGACGGTCCTGGTGTGGCTGCTGGCCGCCGGCGGGCCGATCCACGGGCGGGCCCATGTGCATCTGACGGAGAAGGCGTTCCTCGTGGTGGACCGGGTCGTCGGCCTGCTGCTCGCGGACCCGACGGACGCCGTTTCCCTGTACCGGCAGGGGCCGGAGGTCTTCGGGGCCGACGCCTGGCGGGAGTTCCTGGTGGCCGCGAACGCCCTGCTGCGGGTCCGTCCGGACGGATCGCGGGACAGGGGCGGGGAGGCGTTGCCTTCGGGGAAAGTCCCCTGCCCACCCGAAGACGCCTTCTTCACCACCGTCGACGGGCTCATCCGGGCCGCCCCCGGGTCCGGTGCCGCCGGAATCCTGCGCCGGCTCGCCGCGCACCGGCAACGGGCGGACGCCTACCGGACCCGGATGCGGGCGGCACCGGCCCTCTTCCCGGTGCTCAATCCGCTGTTCCCGGCGATCCGGCACACGGCCGCGCACTGGAGCGCCGACGGCCGGCCGGTCGTCCTCGTGCACGACCGGCAGAACGCGCTGACGCCGGGGCGGATCGCCCGGATCGTGCAGTCCGCCCGGCGGGACGGGATCGCGCTCCACGGGCTGCGGCTGGTCGACTCGCGGGACGACGCCCGGGTGCAGATCGCCGACTTCCTGGCCGGGATCGCCCGCAAGATCGCCTCCGACGAGCTGGCCGGCACGGGTGACCCGGAGCTGACCGCGTGCCTGCGGTCGTACGTGGCGGCGGAGTCGGTGTGGGGCGACGCGCTCAGCTGGGCCCGGCTCGCTCCGGCCCGGGAAAACCCGGGCCGGGCGGCGGAGATCAACTCGGGCGTCTAGATTGCGTCTTGCACGGTGTACTTCTCGTCAGGCGTCCCGCCGGACACCCCGTCCGGCACCACACCGGACACCCCGTCCGGCATCCCAACAGGCATCCAGGAGCTGACCCACGTGACCGACAACCCGGCAGCCACCAACGACGTGGCCGTGTCGCTGCGCGCCCGTATCAACACCGGCCAGCCGCACACCGCCCGGATCTGGAACTACTGGCTCGGCGGCAAGGACAACTACGAGGTCGACCGGGCGGCCGGCGACCAGATCCGCCAACTGCACCCGGGCATCGGTGAGTACGCGCGCGCCGACCGGCTCTTCCTGGGCCGCGCGGTGCGCCATCTGGTCCGGGACGTGGGCATCCGGCAGTTCCTGGACATCGGCACCGGGCTGCCCACCGCCGACAACACGCACGAGGTGGCGCAGCGGATCGCGCCGGAGTCCCGGATCGTGTACGTCGACAACGACCCGCTGGTCCTCGCGCACGCGCGTGCCCTGCTGACCAGCACGCCCGAGGGCCGTACCGACTATCTGGACGAGGACCTGCGCAACGTCGACGCGATTCTCGAACACGCGGCGAAGACGCTGGACTTCAGTCAGCCGGTGGCGCTGATGCTGCTCGGCGTGGTCATCTTCATCGGCGACGACGAGGACCCGTACGGCCTGGTACGGCAGTTGACGGACCGGTTGCCGTCGGGCAGCCACCTGGTGCTGTCGCACACCGTCACCAGCCCGTCGATGCCGGACGTGGACGAGGCGGTGAAGTTCTGGAACGAGCACGGCACTCCGAAGCTCACCCAGCGCACGCCCGAGGACGTGGCCCGGTTCTTCGACGGCCTGGAGCTGCTGGAGCCGGGCGTGGTCTCCTGCTCGCGGTGGCGCCCGGAGGACGGTGACGGGACCGAGCCGGAGGAGGTCGCCATGTTCGGCGGGGTGGCCCGGAAGAACTGAACCGCGTACGGGAGTTCACCGCCGCCGGTGAACGCCGTGGCCCCGGCCCCCGTATGGAGGAGCGGGCCCTCGACGATCCGGGGGCCACGCGGTGCCGGTACGGGCAGCGCGCGTTCGGGTTCGGCTTCGGGAGCCATGCATGCGGCACGCACGACGACGGGTCGTCCGGCGAGTGACACGGCTGGCGGCGGTCGGCGGTCTCCTCCTGGGGGGCGCGATGGTCGCCCAGGCGGCCATGGCGAGCGAGACACCGCCCGCCTCCGCCAGACCGCTCGCCGCCGCGGGCGACTCCGGTGCCGCGCTGGTGGCGCGGCTCGGCACCGCCCGTACGGCGGGCAACTGGATCGGCGCCGACGGGCGTACGGTCGTGGCGGTGACCGACGAGTCGGCGGCGCGGGAGGTGCGGCGGGCCGGGGCGGAGGCGAAGGTCGTGTCGCACAGCATGAACGAGCTGAAGTCGGCGACGGCGACGCTGCGTTCGGCTCCCCGGGTGCCGGGCACGGCGTGGGCGGTGGACTACCGGACCAACCGGGTCGTGGTGCGGGCGGACCGCACGGTGTCCGCCGGGGACTGGTCCCGGCTGACCCGGGTCGCCACGGGGATCGGCAGCTTCGTGCGCATGGAGCGGACGAAGGGCACGTTCACCACGCGGCTGAACGGCGCGCAGCCGATCCTGTCGACGGGCGGTCGCTGCTCGGCCGGGTTCAATGTCACCAACGGGCAGTCCGACTTCATCCTCACCGCCGGGCACTGCGGGCCCGCCGGGTCCACGTGGTTCGCCGACAACCAGGGTGACCGGCAGCTCGGCAGGACCGTGAACAGTTCCTTCCCGGGCAGTGACTTCTCGCTCGTGCAGTACGCCGGTGGCAAGGCCGGTGAGGGCGCGGACGTCGTCGCGATCGGCGGCGGCAAGGGCGTGCGGATCACGGGGGCCGCCGATCCGGCGGTCGGGCAGCGGGTGTTCCGCAGCGGCAGCACGAGCGGTCTGCGCGACGGTCAGGTCACGGCGCTGAACGCGACCGTCAACTACCCGGAGGGGACGGTCACCGGTCTGATCGAGACCACCGTGTGCGCCGAACCGGGCGACAGCGGCGGCCCGTTGTTCTCCGAGGGCATCGCGCTCGGCGTCACCTCGGGCGGGAACGGCGACTGCACGGCGGGCGGGACGACGTTCTTCCAGCCGGTGACCAAGGCGCTGACGACGCTCGGCGTCCGGCTGATCGTGTCGACTCAGGACGCGGGCGGCGCCCCGGGCGGCACCCCCTCCCCCGCCCCGTCGGCCGCCGCGTCCCAGGGCGCGATGGCCCCGAGCGCGGCCTCGCCGGGTTCCTCGGCGCCGGTCACGGGCGCGTCGGAGGGCAGCACGCTGCTGGCGCGGCTGACGGACACCCGGAACATCGGGCCGGGGCTGCTGGTCATCGCGGGCAGTCTGATCGCGCTGGTGGCGACCCGGTACATCCGGGCCGAGCAGGACCGCAAGGCGTATCAGCGGTACTACTCGACGACGTGGGGCTGACGGGAGGGCCGGGGTACGACGCGTGGGCCGGGGCAGACCGGAAGGGCCGGGGGTACGACGTGAAGGGCACCCGTGCGTTCACGGGTGCCCCGGACGGTTCGGCGCGGTGTGCGCGGGGTCGGTCAGGCCGCCCGGTGCGGCCGCGGGGCCGCGGCGGCCCACTCCATCACGAGGCGCTGGTACTCCGCGCGCTGCTCGGTGGTCAGTGTCCCGCCCGACCGGCGCCACAGGGCCCGGATCTCCTCGTTGACCTCCGCGGCCGATCGCTCGGAGACGGCTTCAACAGTGGTGGACATGCTGTGAAGCATATGCTGACCGAGGTGAAGGCGCTGTGAGTAAGTAGCCGCGATACGGACATTTCAGACCGTGTTGCTCATCACGTCAATGTGTCAACCGGAAGCGGGAGTTCACCCACTCCCCGACTCTCCCCCCGCCCCGGCTCATTCCCCGGTCCCGCCGAGCACCAGCACCTGGATGGCCAGTACGGCGGCGCCGCGCGCCCAGTCGTGGAAGTCGGACACCTTCGTCTCCAGGTCCACCGGGGCGGCCAGCGGGTGCCGGTGGGCGCGGATGGTGTCGCGGACCGTGTTCCCCGCCACGTCCATCAGACCGACGCCCTCTCCGGCGAGCAGGATCTTCTGCGGCATGGCGAAGTTGGCGATCTGCGCGACGAGGGTGCCGAGGGCGCGGGCGGCCTCGTCGACGACCCGGAAGGACATGGGCTCGCCCGCGGCGGCACCGGCGAGGATCTCCTCGTAGCCGACGTCCCGGCCGGTGGCGGCGCGGATCTGGTAGCGGATGCTGGGGATGGTGAGCAACGACACGGCGCTGCCACGGGCACCCTCGGGGGTGAGCGGGCCGTACGGGTCGATGATCCAGTGCCGGCCGAAGCCGCGGTCCTCCTCGTCATACGGCACCCGTCTGCCGCCGAGCACCAGCCCGTAGCCGATGCCGGCGCCGATGGTCAGGACGGCGAAGCGGTCGAGTCCCCGGCCCGCGCCGAACCAGGTCTCGGCCTCCACCAGGGCGGCCACGTCGTTCTCCACGACGACCGGCAGCCCGGTGCGCTCCCGGACGAGCGTGCCGAGAGGCACGTCCCGCCAGCCGAGAAAGGCCGACTCGCCGACCACCGTGCGCTCCCGCACCCGCCCGCCCACGCCGATGCCGATGCCCGCCGGGGCGGGGTGGCGTCCGGCCAGTTCGGTGGTCATCTCCGCGAGCAGAGCGGCGACGGCCTCCGGGTCGTGCGTGGTCAGCGGGCGGTCCAGCCGGTCGGTGACCTCACTGCGCAGGGTGGTGACGACGCCGTAGACCGTATCGGCGGTGATCTTGAATCCGAGGAAGGAGCGGGACTCGGCGACGATGTCGAGGGGCTGCGACGGGCGGCCCTGACGACTCTCGCCCGCCCCGCCCGTCTCGGCGGCCTCCACCAGCAGCCCGGACTCGATGAGGGGTTTGGTCAGCCGGGTGAGGCTGCCCTGGGAGAGGTGCAGCCGGCGGGCCAGCTCGGTGCGGGACAGCGGGCCGTGCACGAGCACCTCGATCGCCACGGAGCGCTCCGCGGGGCTGAGCGGCAGCCAGCTGGTCATGGAAGCCGACCTCTCCTTTTCTTTCGGTTCAGAAGCAATGCCGCCCAGCTTACTGCGGCGAGACGCGCCTCAGCGAGCGAGCTGACCTTTGAACGCACCTCTTGACGAGTGAATTATTCCGTAGCGAAAGTAATCCGTATGACTTTCTCCCTCGGCATCGTCGGCGCCGGACAGTTCTCCGGGCAGTTCGCCACCCTCTTCCAGGCCCATCCCGGCGTCGGTGACGTCTATGTCACCGACCTGCTGCCCGAGCGGGCCGAGCGGCTCGTCGCCGCGCAGGGGCTCGCGGGCACGTTCCCGTCGTACGAGGCGATGCTGGAGGCGCCGGCGGTCGACGCGGTCGCGGTCTTCACCCAGCGCTGGACCCACGGCCCGCTGGTCCTCCAGGGACTGGCCGCGGGCAAGCACGTGTACTCGGCGGTCCCCATGGCGATCACCGTGGAGGAGATCGCCGCGATCATCGACGCGGTCCGGGCCACCGGGCTGACGTACATGATGGGTGAGACCAGCCAGTACAACCCGGCGACCGTGCACGCCCGCAACCAGATCGCGGCGGGCGCCTTCGGCCGGCTGTTCTACGCCGAGGGCGACTACGTCCACGACATGGACCTCGGGTTCTACGAGGCCTACCAGTACAGCGGCGGCGAGAACTGGAAGGCGACCGCCAGCTATCCCCCGCTGCTGTACCCGACGCACTCGGTGGGCGGGGTGCTCGGGGCCTGGCAGACGCACGCGGTGAGCGTGTCGGCGATCGGTGTGCGCGACGAGCGCGGGGACGGCGTATTCGATCGTTCGGTCAGTCAGTTCGACAACGACGTGTCCAACGCGACCGCTCTGTTCGAGGTGGCGGGCGGCGGATCGTTCCGTACGAACGAGTTCCGGCGGGTCGGCTACCCCTCGCACATCCGTGAGTCCCGGTTCCGGTTCTTCGGGACGGAGGCCAGCATGGAGCAGCTGGCGACGGTGGCGCTGTGGCAGGACAAGAACGGGGTCAAGGACATCAGCCTGCTGCTGGAGCCGAAGCGGACGCTGGCCGCTGACGACCCGTCGCTGGCGCACATCGCGCCGGAGCTGCGGGCGGCCTTCACCTCCGGCTCGGCGCCGGTGCACGACCGGTCACGGCTGCCACGGGTGTTCGACCACCTGCACAACGGGCACGAGGGCAGCCACCACTTCCTGGTGGACGACTTCGTCACCGCCGTCACCACGCGGACGCTGCCGCCGGTGAACGCGTGGGTGGCCGCCCGCTACACCCTGCCGGGCGTCATCGCGCACGAGTCGGCACGGCAGGGCGGCGTCCGGTTGGAGATCCCCGACTTCGGGGACGCACCGGAGGCGTGACGGGTCTCGGCGGGCTCAGGTGCCGGGCTTGCGGCCGTAGACGTAGACGTCGTCACCGTTCTTCAGGAGCGACCAGTACTTCTTGGCGTCCGTGGTGGTCATGTTGACGCAGCCGTGGGAACCGGGCGGGTTCCACATGCTCAGGCCGACCGAGTGGAAGGCCTGGCCGCCGTCGAAGAACTGGCTGTAGGGCATCGGCACGTTGTAGATGGTGGAGACGTGGTCGATGTCCCGCCAGTAGATCTTCTTCAGGCCGGTGCGGGTCTCGTAGCCGTCGCGTCCGGTGCGCACCGGCACCGGGCCGTAGACGAGCCGGCTGCCGTCCTGGATCCAGCTGAGCTGGAGCGTGAGGTTCACGCACGCGATGCGGCCCTTGTTCACCGGGCACTTGCCGTCCTTGTTCGGCTTGTTACCGACGGCCTTCTGCTTGTTCATCAGGTCCATCACGCCCCAGGTGACGGGACCGGCGTAGCCGATTTGGGGCGTGATGCCGTGCTTGGCCTGGAAGGCCTGGATGGCCTTGCAGTCGGCGGCGGACTGCTTGCCGTCGACCGGCCGGCCCAGGAACTTCTCCACCTGCTTCTGGTACGGCCCCGTCCGCGTGGTGCAGCTCGCGGCCTGGGCCGGCGTCGCGGTGAGGGCGAGCGCGAGCGGCGCCACCAGTCCCGTGACGCCCAGCGCGACCGCACCTCTTCTGCCTATGACCCCCATGGCGGCCTCTTCCCCTTCCCCTTTTCGTGCGTTTCGTTCGCCCGGGCCTCCCCGGTGCTCTCCAGCGCGATTCCCGCGGTGTCGGACTACTAGACCCGGCCGGGCGGGACATGGTTGTGGTTCCGGTCAGGCTGTGACGAAACGGTGAACTTCCGCCAAGTGGGGTACGGCGGTCACCGCGCGGGTGAGGTCCAGCGGTCGCGAAGTGGACCGGGTGTGCGGCACTCGTCCCGGTCTACGCTGCGGCGCATGCACCCTGCTCTCGCCGACGACCTCTCCCGGCTTCCCGAACTCCTCCAGGCCGCCCGTGATCTCGCCGTCCGGGAGGTGGCGGGGCTGGCCGAACGGCCGGTCGCGGCGGCCGGGCCGGTGCCCGGGCGGGCCCCGCTCCCGGGCGAGGGCGCGAGCGGTGACGGCGCCCTCGCCCGGTTCGCCGAGCGGTGGGCACCCGGTTTCTCCGGCTCCGCCGGCCCCCGCTATCTCGGCTTCGTCACCGGCGGCGCCACACCCGCGGCGGTCGCCGGTGACTGGCTGACCTCCGCGTTCGACCAGAACCTGTCCGGTGCGGGCGGTTCCTGGGCGCAGGAACTGGAGCGGGAGACCGTGTCCTGGCTGCGCGAGCTGTTCGGGCTGAGCGAGGCGCACAGCGGGGCGTTCGTGACCGGCGCGACCATGTCGAACACGGTCGGTCTGGCGATCGGCCGGGAGTGGGCCGGCGAGCGGCTGGGCGTGGACGTCTCCCGGGCGGGCGCCGCCGCGCTGGGGCCGCTCGACGTGCTCTCGGGCAGCCCGCACTCCAGCGTCACGAAGGCGATGTCGGTCCTGGGCCTGGGCCGGGACCGACTGCGGCGCCTACCGCTGCTGCCCGGCAACCGGGAGGCCGTCGACGTGACCGCGCTGGAGGCCGAGCTGGCCGGGGCCGACGGCCGGCCGGTGATCGTCGTGGCGAACGCGGGCACCGTGAACACCGTCGACTTCGACGATCTGCGGGCCATCGCGGCGCTGAAGGAGCGGTACGACTTCTGGCTGCACGTGGACGCGGCGTTCGGTGCCTTCGCCGCGCTCTCCCCGGAGCACGCCGTGCTGGTCGACGGGCTCGACGCGGCCGACTCGGTCTGCGTGGACCTGCACAAGTGGCTGAACGTGCCGTATGACGCGGCCGTCCAGTTCACCCGGCGGCGCGATCTTCAGGTGGCGGTGTTCCACAACGACTCGCCGTATCTGGGCATCCCTGACGGCGACCCCGACTTCCTGCATCTGACCCCGGAGAACTCGCGTCGGCTGCGGGCCCTGCCGGCCTGGTTCTCGCTGGTGGCGTACGGGCGGGAGGGGCACCGGGAGGTCGTGGAGCGGAACGTGGCGCTGGCCCGCCGGCTCGGCGCCGGCGTCGACGCGCTGCCGGGCCTCACCCTGCTGGCTCCGGTCCGGCTCAACGTCGTCTGCTTCACCCTCGCCGCGGACCCGTCGCCGGAGCGGGTGGCGGCACTGGCCCGGGCGGTCGCCGCATCCGGGGAGGCGTATGTGACGCCGACGGTGTACGGCGGGGTGCCCGGGCTGCGCGCGGCGTTCAGCAACTGGCGGACCACGGCCGCGGACACCGACAGGGTGCTCCAGGTGCTGGCGGCGGCCTCGGGCTGAGGGTCAGGAGGTGTGCCGGACGGCCGCGCGGAAGCCGGTGTTGACGGCGGTGAGGCCGCCGTCGACCACGAGGGAGGTCCCGGTGATCCAGGCGGCGTCGCGCGAGGCGAGGAAGGCGACGGCGGCGGCGACGTCCTCCGGCTCGCCGACCCGGCCGAGCGGGTACAGGGGGCGGACG
Source organism: Streptomyces sp. NPDC029138 (assembly GCF_055564375.1). NCBI lineage: Bacteria > Bacillati > Actinomycetota > Actinomycetes > Kitasatosporales > Streptomycetaceae > Streptomyces > Streptomyces sp. NPDC029138. Next base: position 7,536 of record NZ_JBVHWM010000042.1, on the reverse strand, counting down.
GCGTCGAGTTCGTCGTCGCGCCCTTCCCACGCCGAGGTGCGGACCGTGCCCGGCACCACCAGGTTGACCCGCACGCCCCGGGGCGCCGCGTGCCCGGCGAGGGTCCGGGTGAGCGAGCCGAGGCCGGCCTTGGCGGCGCTGTAGCCGTGGTTGCCGAAGTCGTGCAGGCCGTTGACGGAGCCGATGCTGACGATCGCCCCGCGTCCGGAGGCGGCGAGGTGCGGCAGGGCGGCGCGGCAGCAGCGGTAGGCGCCGGTGAGGGTGATGTCGAGGTCGCGTGCCCAGGCCTCGTCGGGGTCGCCCTCGAAGAGCGGGGTGTCCGGGGTGCAGTGGGCGGCGCTGTTGACCAGCACGTCGAGCGAGCCGAACGCGGCGACGGCTCGGGCGACGGCCGCTTCGACGGCGGCGCGGTCGGCGACGTCACAGGCGAACGCCTCGGCGGCGAGGCCCTGTCGGCGCAGGGCGGAGGCGGTCCGCTCGGCCTCGGGCAGGTCCCGGTCGGTGACCAGCACCCGGCCGCCCTCCTCGGCGAGCCGCCGGGCCACGGCGGCACCGATGCCACGGGCGCCGCCCGTGACGAGAACTCCGTGTCCTGCGAAGCGGGTCGGATCAGTCATGGGCCGACGGTACGGCTCTCCGGGCGCCGTTTCACCGGTTCGGCGCCCGGTTTCAGCGGTATCCGGTGACGTCCGCCGGCTTGCCCGCGTCCTGCACCTCGACCAGGTACCGCCAGGCGTCCGGCCGGCTGCCGTCGAGGTCGGTGAAGCCGTACACCCGGGCGAGGCCCCCGCTGGAGAGCGACTGGCCGTTGAACCGGGCCACGTCGGGGTCGGCGGCCAGGGCGGCGACGGCCCGGCCGGTGAAGCGGGGGGTCTCGGAGATGGCGAAGTGGGGTTCGCGCGCCAGGGCGTCCCGCCAGTTCTCCTCGCGGACGCCGTACGCGTCGAGCATGTGCTCGGAGCGCATCCAGCCCGGGGTGAGGGCGACGGCGGTGGCGCCGCGCGGGCCGAGTTCGTGGCCGAGGGCGAAGGCCATGCGCAGGACGGACGCCTTGGCGAGGTCGTAGAAGAAGTTCACCCGGTAGGTGTCGCGGTTGTAGTCGGCGGTGCCGTCGGTGACCTCCACGACCAGGCCGCCGGGCCGGCGCAGCAGCAGCGGCAGGGCGTGGTGGCTGGTGATGGCGTGTGTCTCGACCGCGAGGCGGAGCAGCCGGAGCCCGTTGTCGAGGTCGTGCTCCCACACGGGGGTGTCCCACTCGAAGAGGTTCTCGCCGCCCCAGATGTCGTTGACGAGGACGTCGAGGCGGCCCCGCTCGTCCGCGACGCGGTCCACCAGGTCCCGTACGGCGGTCTTGTCGAGGTGGTCGGCGGCTACGGCGATCCCCTGTCCGCCGGCCGCGGTGACGAGGTCGGCGGTGTCCTCGATGGTCTCGGGGCGGTCGTACTCCGAGCGGTGGGCGCGGGTGCTGCGGCCGGTGACGTAGACGGTGGCGCCGGCCGCGCCGAGTTCGACGGCGATGCCCCGTCCGGCGCCCCGGGTCGCCCCGGCGACCAGCGCCACCTTGCCTTCCAGCGGTCCTGACATGTCCGGCCTCCTGTGCGGTACGACTGCTCTCGTCGTCCACTGTCCCCAAGAAGCCGGACATCTCCTGTCGGGTTTTACGCGCGCAGGCGGGTGTCGAGTTCTTCCTCGTCCGCGACGAACCACAACTGGTTGCCGCGGTTGGACTCGTACACGAAGTCCCGCAACGCGTCGCTCGCGGCGACGTGGGCCGATATGTCGCCGAGGACGGCGAGCCGCAGCCGGTAGGTGACGAACTTCTGGACGACGGCGCCCGCGACACCGGACCGCAGCCGGAAGAACTCGTCCGCCATCCGCTGCACGGGTACCACGACCACCTGGGCGTCCTGGCCGAACGCGTCGCCGACCAGGTCGAGCGCCGCGCTCTCGCCGTCCAGCGCGGGACCGTCGGGGGCGCAGCGCAGGACGCGGGTGTCATGGAGGGTCACGAGCGTGTTCGAGGTCATGATCGTGATCCTAGGAGATGGCCCAGGAGGGAATCCGGGCTTCAGTGGCCGCGTCGGATCCACTCCTCCAGGTGCGGTGCCTCGTCGCCGATGGTGGTGCCGTCCCCGTGCCCGGTGAGGACCTTCGTCTCCGGCGGGAGGGTGAGGAGGCGGTCGCGGAGGGAGTCGATGATGGTCGGGAAGTGGGAGTAGGAGCGTCCGGTGGCTCCGGGGCCGCCCTTGAAGAGGGTGTCGCCCGTGAACACGGTGCCGAGGCCGGGGTCGTACAGGCAGACGGCGCCGGGGGCGTGTCCGGGGGTGTGCAGGACGGTGAGGTCGGCGCCGGCGGCCTCGATGACCTGGCCGTCGAGGAGATGCCGGTCGGGGTCGCGGTGGGGGTGGGTCTGCTTCCACAGCGCCAGGTCGTCGGGGTGCAGCCAGATGGTGGCGCCGGTGAGGTCGGCGAGTTCCGGTGCCGCGTTGATGTGGTCGTTGTGGGCGTGTGTGCACACGATGGCGGTCAGGCGGCGGTCGTCGACGGCGCGGGCGATGGCCTCGGCGTCGTGGGCGGCGTCGATGACGATCACCTCGCGCTCGTCGCCGATGATCCACACGTTGTTCTCGACGTCCCAGGTGCCGCCGTCGAGGGTGAACTGCCCTGAGGTGACGAGGCGTTCGATGCGTACGGTCATCAGAGCTCCACCACCGACCGCAGCACGTCACCGTGGTGCATCCGCTCGAACGCCTGCTCCACCTGGTCCAGTTGGATCGTCTCGGTGACGAACGCGTCGAGCGGCAGGCGGCCTTGCAGATGGAGGTCGATCAGCATGGGGAAGTCCCGGCTGGGCAGGCAGTCGCCGTACCAGGAGGACTTGAGGGCGCCGCCACGGCCGAAGACGTCCAGCAGGGGCAGTTCGAGCTTCATCTCGGGAGTGGGGACGCCGACGAGGACGACGGTGCCGGCGAGGTCGCGGGCGTAGAAGGCCTGCTGGTACGTCTCCGGGCGGCCGACGGCCTCGATGACGACATCGGCGCCGAAGCCGCCGGTCAGCTCGCGGATCGCCTCGACCGGGTCGGTCTCCTTGGAGTTGACGGTGTGCGTGGCGCCCAGCGTGCGGGCCTTCTCCAGCTTGCGGTCGTCGATGTCCACCGCGATGATCTTGGCAGCGCCGGCCAGGTTCGACCCGGCGATGGCCGCGTCGCCGACACCGCCGCAGCCGATCACGGCGACCGCGTCGCCGCGGCCGACGTTGCCGGTGTTGATCGCGGCTCCGATACCGGCCATCACCCCGCAGCCGAGGAGGCCCGCGACCGCCGGGGAGACGGCCGGGTCGACCTTGGTGCACTGGCCGGCCGCCACGAGCGTCTTCTCGGCGAAGGCGCCGATCCCCAGGGCCGGGGACAGCTCCTGGCCGGTCGCGGCGAGGGTCATCTTCTGCCGCGCGTTGTGGGTGTTGAAGCAGTACCAGGGCCGGCCGCGCAGACAGGCCCGGCACTGCCCGCACACCGCACGCCAGTTGAGGACGACGAAGTCACCGGGCGCCACGTCGGTGACGCCCTCGCCGACCGACTCCACGACACCGGCGGCCTCATGGCCGAGCAGGAAGGGGAACTCGTCCGAGATGCCACCCTGCTTGTAGTGCAGATCGGTGTGACAGACCCCGCAGGCCTGGACGTGTACGACGGCTTCGCCGGGCCCCGGGTCCGGCACCACGATCGTCTCCACCCGTACGGGCTCGTCCTTGCCCGGTGCGATCACCCCGCGGACTTCCTGCGCCATGATCTGGTTTCCCTTCCTTCGTTTTCCTTCACCGCCGACACTACGCGCGACCGCTCGGTACCGTGACCGGCCACGAGGGGGATCGTGGATCTTTCCGGACACGCGCGGGGCGTCGCCCGGCGGCCCGGGCAGCGGTGAGGGCCGCCCCGGCGGGACGGCCCTCGTGCCACGGGGCGGGATCAGTGGATGGCGCCGGCCAGGCCGAGCAGGGGCGCGGCGGGCGCGAGGACCTGCTCCACCTGGTTCAGCTGGTTCAGCTCCTGGAGATGCTTCAGCTCCTGCAACTGTTCGGTGACCCGCGGCACCCGGCCCCTCTGCTCCGCCGGGATGTCACTGACGGCGAGCGAGTCCAGCGTGCTCAGCGCGCCCAGCTTCCCGACGAGCGGTGCGCCGGAGCCGGCCGCGTTCGCCTGCGGTACGGCGAGGCCGGCGATCCCGGCGGCCAGACCGACGGCGGCGGCGATACGTCGTGTTGAGATCATGCCTTCAGCAACGGCGACAGGCCCCGGGCGGACACGGGCGGCGGGCCGCGCTCACCCGGGAGGTGGAGCGGGCCGGCTGGGCTTGCCGGGGCCGCCGGGGCGGAGGAGTCTCGGAGATGGGCCCGTGCGGCCCGCTCCTGGCCGGACCGCACGGGCGCCTGAAGGAGGTCACCATGGGCACCGCGACGGGGTCCGCTTTCGACACCGAGACACTGCGCCGGGCCATCGAGGGCAACACCGGTAACAACCTGCTGTCGCTGTACGCGGACGACGCGGAGATCCGCATCGTCGACCGCAACAACCAGCCCAGTCACCCCACGGTCCTGCACGGCCGAAGCCAGATCGCCGAGCTGCTGGACGACGTCTACAGCCGCGACATGACGCACAGGCTGGATCAGTGCGTCGTCCAGGGCGACCACGTCGCCTACAGCGAGTCCTGCGAGTACGGGGACGGCACCCGGGTCCTCGCCGAGTCGATGGTCACCCTGCGGGACGGCAAGATCGCCGATCAGCTGATCATCCAGGCCTGGGACGAGTAGGCCCACGACCGGGTACGGCGGGAACGGAAGGAGGCCGAGCGGGTTCCGGAGGTCGTACGCACTCTCGGTCACGCGCCGGGCGGCAGGGCGGCACGGGGGCACGGGGTCCAGCGGCAGGCAGCGCGGGGGCGGCACCGGTCAGCGCATCCAGGCGCTGTAGTCCATGACGTCCCCGGCCTCGACGCCGTATTCGGGGGCGTCCCGGGTGAAGGTGGTCTCCAGGCCGAGGACGGTGCCGGTGCGCGGGTCGAGGATCAGCATGCGCCGGCCGCCCTCGCCCTCGTACACGTACGCCTGCCCGGGGCGGCCGAGGCGGTCGGTCACCTGCCCCACGGGCCGTAGCCCCTTGGCGTCCGCGAGGACCCGGACCAGGGCCGCGGACTCGCGAGCGCCCAGCGTCCAGTGGTCGAGCAGCTCCGCTACCGCGTCGAGGAGCTGGGGCGTGCCCAGGGAGTCGGTGCGGACGGTCTCGGCGAGGTAGGCGCGCAGGGCGGCCGGGCTGTGCGGCGGCGGCGCCTCGGGCGGGGCGTCGCTCCAGCTCGGCGGGTAGGTGGCCCGGCTGAGCACGTGGCCGTCGGCCACCACGCGGGGGTCGCCGCCCTCGTCGGTGAGCACCGGGCGCCCCGGACGGCGCGGGTCGGTCGCCACGACCAGCTCGGTGTGGCTGTCGTCCGCGCGCCAGCGCACGACGCGCTCCTCGGGCAGGGTGACGGGCGGTTTGCCGTCGGTCATGCTCAGGCTCCACGACTGCACGTGCGTGCCCTTGCGCAGGCGCGGCGAGCCGTCGACGGCAGCGGTCGCGGCCAGCTCGGCCAGCTGTGTCAGCGGTACGGGTGCGGAGTCGGCGCGGACGGTCAGCGGCCGGGGCGCGGCGACAGCGGGCTGCGTGTTCGGCCCGCCGAGCAGCGCGGCGAACGCGGTTGCCAGTACGACGCCCGTGGCGGCGAGGCCCCACAGCAGCCGGGCGCGGGGGACGCGGCGCGTCGGGCGGGGCTGATGCAACAGCCGCTCCAGCCGCCACTCGGCACGCTGGTCCAGCGGCCCGTCACCGAAGTACGGCCCGTCGTCCGGAACCGGGTTGGCGCGCCGGAGAAGTTCGAGTTCGTCAGGCATGTCGGGGGTCCTCGCACAGGCATGCGTCAGTGGTGGGCGCGGGGTAGGAGGATGGCCGGCCACGACCGGCCTCGTGGGCGGGCGCCGGGGCCGCGGGACGGACGGACTCTGCCGAACGCCGCCCCGAACCTGCCTCACCGGCGGACGTCAGGGCCTGCGGCCGGGCCGGCTCGACCGACCGCTGCCCCGAACCGGTCCCGCCGACAGGCGTCGGGGCCCCGGGACGAGCGGACTCTGTCCAGCGCCGCCCCGAACCGGCCTCACCGGCGGGCGCCGGGGGCTGGGGACGGGCGGATTCGACCAACCGCCGCCCCGAACCTGCCTCACCGGCGGACGTCAGGGCCTGCGGCCGGGCCGGCTCGGCCGACCGCTGCCCCGAACCGGTCCCGCCGACAGGCGTCGGGGCCCCGGGACGAGCGGACTCTGTCCAGCGCCGCCCCGAACCGGCCTCACCGGCGGGCGCCGGGGGCTGGGGACGGGCGGATTCGACCAACCGCCGCCCCGAACCGGCCTCACCGGCGGGCGCCCGGGCCTCGGGACGGACGGACTCTGCCGAACGCCGCCCCGGACCGGCCTCGCCGGCGGGCGTCGATGGCCTCGTCGGGGCCGGGCCGGTCGGCCCTGGGCCGTCGCCGGACGACTGCTCGGGTGGCGAGGCGAGCGACGCCGCCCCGGACCGTGGGTGCGGCTCGGGTGGCGGTGACGCAGGCCGCAGGCGTGGCTCGGGCAGCGAGGCGAGCGAATGCGTCCCGGGCGCGAGGTGCGGCTCGGGTGGCGGTGGCGCGGGCCGTAGGCGCGGTTCGGGCAGCGCTTCTGGCGGCGGTGCCGCAGGATGTAGGCGGGCTATCTCTGTGCGTAGGCGGTGGCGGGCGCGGTGGAGGCGCATGGTGGCCGCGCGGCGGCCGCAGCCGAGGGCGACCGCGATCTCCTCGGCGCCGAGTTCCTCCCAGGCGGCGAGGCGCAGTACCTCCTGGTCGGCCGGGGACAGCCGGTCGAGGGCCTCGTGCACCCAGGCGCCCGGCGCCTCCGCGTCGGGACCGGCCGCGACGTGCCGACCGTGCGCGGCCTCGTCGTTGCCCAGCCGGTCCACCAGCCGGCGCCGGCGCCCGTAGCCGCGTACCGCGTTGGCCAGGCAGTTCCGGGCCACCCCGTACAGCCAGGGCAGCGGCGCGGCCGGCAGGTCGGCCCGGCGCCGCCAGGCGACCGTGAACACCTCCGCCACCACTTCCTCCACCTCGTCGGTCCGCCCCTGAAGCCGCCGCGCGACATAGCGGCTGACCGCCCAGTAGTGCTCGCGATAGGCAGCGGCGAAGATCTCGTCGTTGCTCATGCTCGGTTCGTGTCCGGCACCGCCCGGATCGTCACACCCTTCTTCCGTGATGCTCCTCGCGTCCCCCGAGTGTGACCCGCGGGCCGGGCGCGGACACAGGCGGGGCGTGAAGAGGATCCGAGACACCAGAGCCGTGCAGTGGCTCACCAGCACCGATCACAAGACGATCGGCACGCTCTATTTGGTCACCGCGTTCGCGTTCTTCCTGATCGGTGGCGTGATGGCGCTGATCATGCGCGCCGAGCTGGCCCGGCCGGGCCTTCAGATCATGTCGAACGAGCAGTTC
>NZ_JBVHWM010000041.1:12204-84330 GCF_055564375.1 Streptomyces sp. NPDC029138 | reverse complement strand
GGTGGTCCGGGGGTGCCGGGAGGCGGGTTGGCGGTGGGCCCTCTGCGTGACCATGGGCCGGTTCCGGTTCCGGGCGGGGTCTTGGTGCCGGCCGGGGTCGCGGGGGAGTGACGGGTGGTGCCCGGGTCCAGGTGCCGACGGTGGTCCGGGGGTGCCGGGAGGCGGGTTGGCGGTGGGCCCTCTGCGTGACCATGGGCCGGTTCCGGTTCCGGGCGGGGTCTTGGTGCCGGCCGGCTCCGTGCCGTGGTCATGCCGTTCCGCCCTCGCCACGGCTCCCGGCCCTCCGGGGCGCGGGGCGTGCGGCCCCTACCGGGTCACGGGTCCGCCCTCAGATCCGTCACGCAGTCCAGGGCATCCCCTCGGAACAGGGTGCGGCCACGGGCCACCCGGTCCGTGCGTTCCCGGGTGTTCTCCCCGAGCCGCCCGAGTGCCGCCAGCAGGGCGGGGGCGTCCGGGGCCAGGTCGGACAGGCCCAGTTCGGTCATGCGGTGTACGCCGTCCGTGCCATGGCCGGGGAGGGGGCGGTGGGCGATCACGGGCAGGCCCGTGGCGAGGGCCTGGACGGCGGTCTGGCCGGCCGCGTTGTCCACCAGGGCGTAGCAGGCGGCCAGCAGCCCCGGCATGTCGTCGACCCAGCCCAGGGCCAGCGCCACCGGCTCCCGGGAGACGTGTGCGCGCAGCCGCTCGTTGCGCCCGCACAGCACCACCGGCAGATAGCCGGCCGCCGCCAGCAGCCGCGCGGTGGCGGCCGGGCGGGACGCCGCCCCCCAGGCACCGGCGGACAGCAGGACCGGGGGCCGGCCGGGCGCCCGCCGGGCGAACCGCTCCCGCCAGCGGGCCGCCCCGGGGGCCAGGGCTCGGAAGGCCGGGTCGACCACCGGGCCGGTCGTGACCACGGGGACGGCGAGGAACCGGCGCACCTCCTCCGCCGCCGCGTCCGTGAGGCACAGGTACCGGTCGTTGCCCGGATGCAGCCACTGCCGGTGCACCGCGAAGTCGACGAGGAAGACGGCGCTCGGCACCCGCAGCCCGCCCCGCTCCCGCAGATGCCCGGTCAGCTGTGCGGCCAGATGGAAGACGGGCACCACCACGTCGGCGCCCATTCGGTCCACGAGTTCCGTCAGCCGGTCCCCGGCCAGCCGGGCCAGCGGGACCCCGCTGGGCCGCCGGCCGGGCCCACCGCGCAGGAACGCGCCGTAGACGCCGCCGTACAGCCAGGGCAGGTGCCGTACCGACGCCTGGTAGCCGCGGCGCAGCCCCGTGCCCAGGCCGTAGGGCAGCAGCGCCAGCACGTCGGTCACCCGCGCCTCGTGGCCCCGGGCGGCGGCCCGCCGCGCCAGCTCGGCGGCCACGGTGTCATGACCGGCTCCCATGCTCGCGCTCACGATCAGCATGCGCCGCCGGCGGCCCGGCGCGTCCTCGGTGGTAGGCACGGAGTCCGATTCTCCGCCGCGGCGGCGCGCAAACGGCGCACCCGCCCGCCGTGTCGCCCGACCGGACGGTCACCCGTGCGCAGCAGCGCGCCGTGCCGGGGCCCGCCCTCCGGCTGCGAGTCGCGCGGCGCGTGCCAGGCTGGATGAATCGGCACAGGAGAGCGTGTGGTGGGCGGCGAGCACGGGAGGAGCCGTGAGGCGGTTGCGGCGCGGCCTGCACCGCGCGTGGCGGTGGCTACGTGTCCAGGCCTTGTTCGAGCGCGGCCGGGAGCTGGAGCTGATGCACCGGGCCATGGGGTTCGCCACCCTGGCCCTGGTGACGCTGGCGCCGCTGCTGATCGTGGTCGCCGCGGCCGACCCGCTGGTGCGGGGCGGCTTCGCCTCCTGGCTCACCGACGGCATGGGCCTGTCCGGACGGTCCGCCCGCGTCATCACCGACGTCATCAGCCCCCCGCGCAAGGTCATCGGCACCACCAGCGTATGGAGTGGCGTCCTGCTCGCCGTGTTCGGCGTGTCCTTCGGCGGCAGCGTGCAGAACGCCTACGAGCGGATCTGGGGCCTGGCCTCCGGCCCCTGGCACCGGGTGTGGCGGCAGGCGACCTGGCTGGTGGTGCTGACGGCGTACCTCTACCAGGAGGTGGCGACGAAGTCGGCGCTGTACGGGACGCAGCGGATCGCGTTCTCCGCGCTGAGCGGGGTGCTGTTCTTCTGGTGGGGGCAGCGTTTCCTGCTCGGCGGGCAGGTCCACTGGCGCTCGCTGCTGCCCGGCGCGGTGGCCACCGTCATCGGCCTGGCCGGCCTCCGCGCCTTCTCCTACCTCGTCTTCACCCCGCTCGTCGTCACCAACGCCCTGAGCTACGGCGCCGTCGGCACCGTACTCGTCGTCGAGTCCTGGCTGATCGGCGTCGGCTTCGTCATCTACGGCGGTGCCCTGTTCGGCCGCTGGTTCACCCAGCACCACTGGGTGCCGTCCCACCACCACGACGAGCCCGCCGGGACGGACGACGAGGAGCCCGGCTAGGCCAGCTGCCGGCGCACCAGCTCGTGCAGCCGGCCCCCGGTGTCCGCGAGGAGTTCGGCCGGGGTGCCCTGCTGGACGACCTTGCCGTCCTCCATCACGATCACCCGGTCGGCGTCCATGACGGTCGACAGCCGGTGGGCGATGACGATCCGGGTGGCGTTCAGCTTGCGCGTGCTGTCGATGACGATGCGCTGCGTCTCGTTGTCCAGGGCGCTGGTCGCCTCGTCGAAGAAGAGGATGCGCGGGCGCCGGATGAGGGCCTGGGCGATCATCAGGCGCTGCCGCTGGCCGCCGGAGATCGCGCCGTTGCCCGCGACGATCGTGTGCAGCCCCATCGGCATCCGCTTGATGTCCTCGGCGAGCCCCGCCAGCTCGGCCGCCGCCATCGCCTCCTCGGGCGTGTACGGCTCGGTGCCGCAGATGACGTCCATGATCGAGCCGGTGAACGGCTGGGCGTGCTGGAGGACGACCCCGCACTGGCGCCGCACCGCGGACTGGTCGAGCGCCGCCAGGTCCTGGCCGTCGTACAGGACGCTGCCGGAGACCGGCCGGTCGAAGCCGATGAGCAGGCGCAGCAGCGTGGACTTGCCGCAGCCGCTCGGGCCGACGACCGCCACGAACTCGCCCGGCCGTACGGCGAAGGACACGTCGTCCAGCACGAGCGGGCCGTCGTCGGCGTACCGGAAGGACAGCCGGCGGGCCTCCAACGCGCCGGACAGCGGGCCGGGGCGGGTGCTCGCCGTGCGCACCTCGGGGGTGGCCTCCAGCACCGGCTTGATCTCCTCGAACAGCGGCAGCGCCGCCACCGCCGAGACGAACGCGCCGGTCAGCTGGGTGACCGAGGTCAGCACCATGGTCACCGACGTGTTGAAGGTGAGGAAGTCCGCCGCCGACATGGCCCCCTTGGCCGGGCCCGCCAGCAGCATGAACATCAGCAGCGTGCACACCGGCAGATAGACCGCGCCGAGGACCGTGGTCAGGTTCTTGATCCGGCCGGCCTTCTGCTGGAGTTCCCGGCTGCGCGCGAACTGGCTCGCCCAGGCCGCGTACGCGTAGTTCTCCGCCGCCGCCACCCGCAGCTTCGGCAGCCCGCGCAGGGTCTGGAACGCCTGGTTGTTCAGCTTGTTGCCGAGCACCACCAGGCGCCGCTGCCAGCGCACCTGCCACAGCCCGAGCCCGCCGAACACCGCCGCGATCACCACGAGCATCCCGATCGCGGCCGTCGCCATCGCCGGGCTGTACCAGAACAGCAGGGCGAGGTTCATCGCTCCGACGGTCACCGACTGGGCGATGACCGGGCCGACGCCCGCCAGCAGCCGCCGGATCGTGCTGATGCCCATCGCGGCACTGGCCAGCTCACCCGTCGAGCGCTGGGTGAAGAAACGGGTGGGCAGCCGCAGCAGCCGGTCCCAGACGGCCGGTTGCAGCGCCGCCTCGATCCGGCCCTCCAGGCGCAGGATGGACAGGTTCTCCAGCAGCGTGAACGCCGCCGCGACCACCCCGCTCACCATCACCGCCAGGCACACCTGGACGATCAGGCCCTCCTGCGCCTTCGGCACGTACTCGCCGAGCACCTTGCCGGTCGCGATCGGCACCAGCGCGCCGATCGCCACCGTCACCAGCCCCGCGAGGAGCAGGTTCAGCAGGTCGGCGCGGGTGCCGCGCAGGCTGAACCGGAGCAGCCCGAGCGGCCCGAGCCGCTTGTCGGGCAGCGGCCGGTAGAACATCACCGCGCGCGGCTCGAACTCCTCCGCGTTCGCCTTCTCGACGGGGGTCTCGCGTCCCGTCCCGGGGTGGACGGCGACATAGCCGCCGCGCCGCCACAGCAGCGCGACCGGCGCCCCGGACAGCGCCCGGTGGCCGACCAGCGGGCCCACGTCCTCCCGCCACCAGCGCCCGTCCAGGCGGACGGCCCGGGTCCGCACCCGGGAGGCCAGCGCCACCCGCTCCACCGGGTCCAGCCGGTCGCTCTCGGTGCCGCTCTGCGCGGGCTCGGCGAGCCGGATGCCGGCCGCCTCGGCGACCAGCTTGCAGGCCGCGTAGGTGGCGTCGGCGTCGGCGGCGGTCGTACGGCGGTCGGAGCGCTTGCCGATGGAGGCCAGCAGGGTCCGGTCGGCCTGGGCGCGCACCGCCTCACCGGCCTTGATCCCGGCGGCCGTCCGGGTCTCGTGGGTGCGCTCCAGCTGCTCGATCCACCGGTCCAGCGCGGTCAGCAGCCGGTACTGCTGGTCCACCATGCTCTGCCACAGCGCCGGGTCCATCAGCAGATCGGCGGCGGCCTCCGCGCCGTACAGCGAGCCGTACTGCACGCTGCCCGGCGGCACCTGCATCCAGAACACGTCGTCGTCCGTGGGCGCTGTGGCCCGCTCCTCGGCCAGCGGGGCCTGGAAGAGGACGGACAGGCCGCGGCCGACACCGAGGGCGAGCGCGTACTCCAGCGGGCTCGACGTCGGTGGCACGTACTGCGGGTTGCCGTACTCGTCGTACGACCAGGTCTGGGTCTGCGCCGGCTGGTACAGCTCGCGCAGGCTGACCCGGTGCACCACGCAGTCGCGGACCGGGCGGGCCACCAGGGTGTGCTGGGGGCCGGCGACCGGGCCGAGCAGCAGCGTGCCCGCCTCCAGCCGGCCAAGGTGGTGCCAGTGGCCCTGCTGGGCGGCGTCCACCGCGTACAGGTCCAGGGCGCCGGCCGCGACCAGCCACAGCACCTGCGGACCCTCCAGGTCCAGGCGGCTCAGACCGGCGCAGTCGAACCGCGTGCCGAGCGCGCCGAGAGCCCCGAGGACGAGGTCGCCGTCGAACCCCTCCTGGACAGTCGTCATCTCATCGCTCCCTGACCAGTGCCGCGTACGCGCCACCGCGCGCCACCAGCTCCTCGTGCCGCCCGCGCTCCACGACCGTGCCGTGCTGGAGGACGACGATCTCGTCGCTGTCGCGGACCGTGCTCAGCCGGTGCGCGATCACCACGCAGGCGCAGCCGCGCCGCCGCAGGTTGTCCATCACGACCAGCTCGGTCTCCGCGTCCAGCGCGCTGGTCACCTCGTCCAGCACGAGGATGCTCGGCCGGCGCACCAGCGCCCGCGCGATCTCCAGGCGCTGGCGCTGCCCGCCGGAGAAGTTGCGGCCGTCCTGCTCGACCTTGCTGTGGACGCCGCCGGGCCGGCGCATCACCACGTCGTACAGCGCCGCGTCCTTCAGCGCCTCCACCACGGCCTCGTCCGGGATCGACGGGTCCCACAGGGCCACGTTGTCGCGGACCGAGCCCTCGAAGAGGAAGACGTCCTGGTCGACGAAGGAGACGGAGGCGGCGAGCGCGCCGCGCGGGATGTCCTCCAGCCGGCGGCCGTCGATGCGGATCACCCCGTCCCACGGCGCGTAGAGTCCGGAGATCAGCCGGGACACCGTGGACTTGCCGCTGCCCGAGCCGCCGACCAGCGCCACCTGCTGCCCGGGCCCGACGGTCAGGTCGAAGCCGGTCAGCAGCGGCTGGTCCAGCGGGCTGTAGCCGAAGGTGACGTTCTCCAGCTCGACGTGCCCGTGCAGCCGCCGGGTGGAGTCGGCGCCACCGGGGCGGGCGTAGAGCGGGTCGGCCTGGAAGTTCTCCACGTCCTTCAGCCGGGCCACGTCGGCGGCGAAGTCCTGGATGCGGCCCGCCACGCCGTTGAGCCGGGTCAGCGGCGCGGTGAAGCGGGTGACCAGCGCCTGGAAGGCGACGAGCAGACCGACCGAGATGTGCCCCTCCACCGCGCGCATCCCGCCGATCCACAGGATGAGCCCGCTGTTGAAGGTGGCGAGCGTCGGCGCGACCACGCCGAGCCAGGCGCTCGGCACGCCGAGCCGCTGCTGCTCCTCCAGCGTGGTGGCGTGCTGCCCGGCCCACTTGCGGAAGTAGCCGTCCTCGCCGCCGGTCGCCTTCAGCGTCTCGATCAGCTGAAGGCCGGTGTACGACGTGTTGGTCAGCCGCGCTGTGTCCGCGCGCAGCTTCGCCGTGCGGGTCGCGCGCAGCCGTACGACGAGCCGCATGGCCACCACGTTCAGCAGGGCCACGGCGATGCCGACGAAGGTCAGCTGCGGGTCGTAGGTGTAGAGCAGGACCGCGTACAGGACGACCACGATCGCGTCCACCCCGGCCGCCGCGAGGTCGCGGGCCAGGGTTTCGGCGACCTGGTCGTTGGACTGTAGGCGCTGCACCAGGTCGGCGGGGGAGCGCTGGGCGAAGAACGTCACCGGCAGCCGCAGCAGATGGCGCAGGAAGCGGGCGCTGGAGAGGGTGGAGGAGATGATCCGGCCGTGCAGCAGGTTGGCCTGCTGGAGCCAGGTCAGCACCAGCGTGAGCAGCACGCACGCGGCCATCGAGGCGAACAGCACGCCCAGCAGCGAGGTCTGGCCGCCGATGAGGAACATGTCGATGTAGGTGCGGCTGAGCGCGGGTACGGCCGCGCCGACGGCGACCAGCAGGAGGCTGGCCAGGACGGCGGCGGGCAGGGTGCCCGCGGTGCCGCGCAGCCGGGCCGGCATCGCGCCGAGCACACCGGGCTTGCGCCCGCCCTTGGTGAAGCCCTCGCCGGGCTCCAGCACCAGCACCACACCGGTGAAGCTGCCGTCGAACTCCTCCATGGGCACGAAACGGCGGCCCTTGGCGGGGTCGTTGACGTACACCCCGCGCCGGCCGAAGCGGCGGCCCATGCCGTCGTAGACGACGTAGTGGTTGAACTCCCAGAAGAGGATGGCCGGTGCCCGCACCTCGGCGAGGGCCGCGAGGTCCATCTGCATGCCCTTGGCCGTCAGGCCGTAACCGCGGGCCGCCTTCAGCAGGTTGGAGGCGCGGGAGCCGTCGCGGGAGACACCGCAGGCGATGCGCAGCTCCTCCAGCGGGACGTGCCGGCCGTAGTGGCCGAGGACCATGGCGAGGGAGGCGGCGCCGCACTCGACGGCCTCCATCTGTAGCACGGTGGGCGTACGGACCGTGCCGGTACGGGACTTGGGGACCGGCCGCTTCGCGGGGGCCGCGCGTCTGCGGCCTCGGGTGTCCTGGGCGGTGGTCACGGGAGCAGCCAATCGACGGGATGCTGGTCGGCGAGCCGGACGGAGCCGGTGGCGAGGGTCATGGAGTCGAGCCGGAACGGCGGCCCGTCCGAGGTGGACCAGCGGTAACCGCTCTTGGTCGACGAGGACTCGGCGAGTTCGACCAGGACGGCCACCGGGCGGCCCTCGCGGGTGAACTGCTCGCCGAGCTGGCTGTCACCGAGGAACGCGGAGATGGACTGGGCGGACTGTGCGGTACGGTCCACCGACTTCACCTCGCCGCGCAGCACGCCGTACCGCTGCGTCGGTACGGAGGACACGGTCAGGTCGACCGAGGCGTGCGCCGGGATGGCGGCGGCGTTCTCCGCCGGCACGTACACGGTCGCGTACAGCGGGTCGGAGGCGTGGGCGACCTTCTCGACCGCGGCGACGTTCGTGCCGGTCCGGATGATCTGGCCGATGGTGGCGGCGAGCGTGGTGACCCGCCCGGCGGCGACCGTCCGGACCACGGAATCGCCCTTGTCCGTACGGACCTCGAGCACGGGCGCGTTCGCGGGCAGCCGCTCGCCCTGCCGGGCGAGGACGGCCGTCACCTGTCCGGCCACCGGGCTCTGGAGCAGATAGCTGCCCTGCCCGTGGGTGAGGATGGCGGGCGCGCTCACCGTGGAGGCGACCGAGCCGGTCACCGCCCAGACCGAGGCGGCGGCCATGACGACGACGGTGACGCCGAGCGCGAGCCAGCCCTGCGGACGCGCGAGCCGCACCGGGAGGTCCAGCTCCTCCGGCGACTGGAGCTTGGCGAGGGCCTGTTGGCGGAACTGCACGGAACTTCCCTCACCTGTGGGAGAGACGCGGGTGTTTCAGGGCACCGATGAGTCCCGGAGCCGTGGGACGGCTCCGGGACGTCGGTCACACCGAGGGTGCGATCAGAGACCGGCGACCAGGCCGTTGACCGGGGCGGTGTTCAGGCCGGAGACGCCCTCGACGGTGCCGACGACCGTGTTGACCAGGCCGGTCACGCCCGGGGCGACCGCGTTGACGGTGCCCAGGGTGCTGTTGAGGGTGTTCACGGACAGACCGCCGGAGACGTTGTCCAGCTCGGCGTCCGAGATCTCGACGGTCTCAACCTGGGGGGTGGAGTTCATGGTGGAACTTCCCTTCATATGGATATCTCACAAGGGGGGAGCGGCCCCCTCTGGGGACAGACGGACGGCCGCGGCCGCGGGCGCCGGGCACCCGTCTCCGAGAGGCCCGCCGGACCCCGCGGTGCGATGGATCAAAGCACGCACGCGGGGCGCGCTTCCAATCAACCAGGGCTCTCACCTGGGCACTTGGCCCATGAAGGGGTTCAACGGTGCAGGTCTGCGCACGGCATGTCAGCGACTCCTTCACATGCCGCGCGGCATCGTCGCGCCGGGTGCCTTGCCCCCCGGATCGCGAATCCGGCACTCCTCGCCAATGACGTGTCAGGGGGCGCACGGATGTGCAGATCTCCGGGCTGCCGTGAGGCGCCTGGGTATTCGATGTGCAGATTCCCTGAAGGGTGGATTCCGCTTCGTGTTCGCAGCTGACCGTTACCGATCGGTAGCTGAGCGTGCCGGGGCCGGAAGCTGAGTGTGTCAGCCCAGAATCGCGTACACCGTGCTCGCCCGGGCCGCGAGCGCGCCCGAGGCGGCGTCGCTCAACGTGACATCGGCGAACGCCATCCGGCGGCCCAGCTTCGTCAGCACCGCTTCGATCAGGACATCCGCGCCGGTCACCGCCCGCTGGAACGAGGTGGACTGCTGCACCGTCGTCATCGGCACGAACCCGCCCCGGGCGGCCGAGACCGCGATCACCGTCGCCGTGTCGGCCGCCGCCATCAGTGCCTGCCCCGACAGCCCGCCGCCCTCCCGGGCCAGCCGGTCGGACCAGGGCAGACGCAGCACGGCCCGGTCCTCGCCCACCGCTTCGACGGTCAGCCCCAGATCGAGCACCCACGGGGCGAAGTTGGCGGAGAGGATCTTGTCGGCTTCGGCGGTGGTCATCGTCATATGGGGGATTGTTCCCGGCCGTCCGCCACGACACGCGGAGCCTGGCCGATTCCCCGCCCCGGTACGGCCGTTCGGAACCGGAATTGAACACACCACGCGGCCGGTGCGTACGTACGGCCATCCAGGCGCCCCGGTACGAACCCGATACGCACTGCCCGTGAGCGGCAGACCCCCGTGGAGGTCGAGAAGTTTGAGTCACAAGCGAATGCCCAAGCGCAAGGCCGCGATAGCGGTGGGCGGTGTCGCGGCGCTCGGCGCGGCGGCCCTCCTGCTGCCCAACGCCAACGCCTCCCAGGACCAGGACAAGGCGACCGCGGGCGGCACGGCGGACGCGAAGACCCTGAAGGCCACGGACGCCTCGGACCTCGCCGCCCAGCTCGAGAAGGTCCTCGGCGACGCCTTCGCCGGCTCCTACTACGACAGCGGCAAGCAGCGGCTCGTCGTCAACGTGGTCAGCGGTGACAACAACGTCATCGTCCAGGCGAAGAAGGCCGGTGCGGTGGTCCGCCAGGTCGAGAACAGCACCGCCGAACTCAAGGCCGCCGCCCAGACGCTGAAGGCCAAGGCGACCATCCCCGGCACCTCCTGGGCCGTCGACCCGCGCACCGACAAGGTGCTGGTCACCGCCGACTCCACGGTGACCGGCGCGAACTGGAACAGACTGCAGTCGACCGTCCGCGGCCTCGGGTCCGGCATGGCCACCCTGAAGAAGTCCTCCGGCACCTTCAAGACCTTCGTCTCCGGCGGCGACGCCATCTTCTCCCAGGTGCAGGGCGGCAGCGTCCGCTGCTCCCTCGGCTTCAACGTCACCGCCTCCGACGGCAGTCCCGCCTTCCTGACGGCCGGTCACTGCGGGGTCGCCGCCAAGGAGTGGTCCGACTCCGAGACCGGCCAGCCGATCGCCACCGTCGACCAGGCCACCTTCCCCGGCGAGGGCGACTTCTCCCTCGTCAAGTACAACGACCCCAACACCCAGGCGCCCAGCGAGGTCAACGCCGGCAACGGCCAGACCGTCCAGATCAACCAGGCCGCCGAGGCCACCGTGGGCGAGACCGTGTTCCGGATGGGCTCCACCACCGGGCTGCACGACGGCCAGGTCACCGGCCTCGACGCCACCGTCAACTTCCAGAGCGAGACCGACCCGAACGGCGTCGACACCGTCACCGGCCTCATCCAGACCAACGTCTGCGCCGAACCGGGTGACAGCGGCGGCTCCCTGTTCACCCAGGACGGCAGCGCTCTCGGCCTCACCTCCGGCGGCAGCGGCGACTGCACCAGCGGCGGCGAGACCTTCTTCCAGCCGGTCACCACCGCCCTCCAGGCCACGGGCGCGACGCTCGGCAACGGCGGCGACGGCGGCAACGGAGCGGGCGACCAGGCCGGTGCGGGTGCGGGCGATGAGGCCGGTGCGGGTGACCAGGCGGGTGCCGGTGATCAGGCGGGTGCCGGTGACCAGGCCGGTGCCGGCGGTGACGAGATCGGCGGCAGCGCCGACCCGTCCGGCTCCGGCGCGGCGGACGACGGGTCGTCGTCCCTCACCGACTCGCACTGAGCACGCCGGATCACATTGAGCGGGCCGGCTCGCACTGAGCGCGCCGGAACACATTGAGCGGACCGGCTCGCACTGAGCGGGCCGGTTCGCGCTGAGCGGGTCGGATCAAATTGTGGGGACCGGCTCGTGTTGCCCGGACCGGCTCGTGTTGCCCGGACCGGCTCGTGCTGAGCGGGTCGGCTCGCGTTGAGCGGGTCGGCTCGCGTTGAGCGGGTCGGCTCGTGTTGAGCGGGTCGGCTCGTGTTGAGCGGGTCGGCTCGTGTTGAGCGGGTCGGCTCGCGTTGAGCGGGTCGGCTCGCGTTGAGCGGGTCGGCCAGCGCTGAGCGGACCCGCATGCCCCTCAGGACTCCCCGGCCGGCCTCCCTCGCGGTCCCGGTCGGCGGGGAGTGGTCCGGCCCTCCGGCGGGAGGGCCGGACACGGCCGTGCGTCAGCCGTCGTCGCGCGCCCGCAGCAGCAGCACCGCCACGTCGTCCACCCGGCCCCGCGCCCCCGCACTGTGCCGGACCACCTCGTCCGCCAGGCTCTCCAACGGCTGGTCGCCGATCTCCGCGAGCAACCCGCCGAGGTCGACCAACGCGTCCTCGATGTCGATGCCCGGGGACTCCACCAGGCCGTCGGTGTACAGGACGAGCACCGAGCCGGGGGCCAGGGACACCTCGGTCGTCGGATACCTGGCCGCGGCGTCGATCCCGAGGAGCGGGCCCCCGGCCAGGTCCAGCACCCGCACCCGCCCGTCCGGCCGGCGCAGCAGCGGCGGCGGATGACCGGCCCGGGCCATGACGGCCCGCCCGCGCGCCGGATCGAGCCGCAGATACAGACAGCTGGCGAACAGTTCGGCACCGAGATCGATCAGCAGCCGGTTGGTGCTGCTCATCACCTCGTGCGGCGCCTGCCCCACCGTGGTGTACGCGCGGACCCCCGTGCGGATCTGTCCCATCAGGGCGGCGGCGGTCACGTTGTGCCCCTGGACGTCCCCGATCACCGCCGCCGCCAGCGGCCGGGTCGGCACCAGGTCGTAGAAGTCGCCGCCGATCTCCATGCCGTGGGTGGCGGGCAGATAGCGGGCCGCCGCCTCGATGCCGGGCGGGGGCGTCAGGGAGTGCGGCAGCAGTGCCTGTTGCAGGCCGTGCGCGAGGCGGTGCTTGGCGTCGTAGAGCAGAGCCCGCTCAAGGGCCTGCGCGATCAGCCCGCCGAGCGAGGCCAGCACCGCCCGCTCGTCGGCGGGAAAGACGTGCGGCTCCGCGTAGGCCAGCACGCAGGTGCCGACCGGCCGCCCGGACGCGATCAGCGGCAGGTACGCCCAGGCCGCGAAGCCGTCCGGGGTGTGGTGCCGGCTCGGATACAGCCGTTCCAGCTGTTCCCGGGAGTCGAAGAACGCGGGCACCCCGCTGTTCAGGACGTGTGTGCCCGGGGTCTGCTCGGACAACGGCAGCCCGTTGAACCGCTCCACGATGTGCGGGTCCGGATAGCCCCGGTGCCCCAGCACGTGCAGCCGCCCGCCCTGCGCCCGCAGCAGCGCCAGCGCCTGGCTGCCGACGGCCGGGGCCACCTCCTGCCACACCAGCTGCACCACGTCCCGCACCCCGACCGCCTCGGTCAGCGCGCCCGCCAGGCTCAGCAGCTGGGAGATCGTCACCAGCCGGGACGGGCCCGGACCCGCCTGCGGGGTCCCGCCCGCCATCTCCGCCACCGCCCGGGACCGGGTGACGCGCACACTCAGCCCGGTCGTGCTCGGATACAGCCGGAACGACAGCCACTCGCCCGGTGGGCGCAGCGCCAAGAAAGACGTCACCTGCTGGCTCATCAGCGCCGCCCGGTAACGGTCCTCGTACATCGGGTCGTTCAGCCAGGGCACCGACACCCAGGGCACCGTGCCCAGCAACTCCCCGGCCGGCCGGCCGAGCAGCTCGGCGGCGGCCGTGTTCACGAAGCCGATCCGGCCGTACAGATCCAGCGACATCAGTCCGTACGGCAGCCGGGACACCATCCGCGCCGCCTCGACCGAGCCCAGCGTCTCCGCGACGAACGACACCGGCGCGGCGAGCACGTCCGGCTCGTGTCCGAGCGGGTGGTCCTCCCGCGCGGCCCGCTCCAGCCGCAGCGCCAGCCGTCCGCAGGCCGCCTCCAACTGCTCCCGCTCCCGGTCCGACAGCTCCGGCGCATGCGTGCCCGGCCAGGTCACGAACACCGCGCCGTACACCGTGTGCTCCGTCGCCAGTGGCGCGGCGGCCAACGCGAACGGGTACGGCAGCACCACCGAGATCCTGGGATAGCGGCGGGCCATCTCCGCCTCGCCGCCCACCCACACGAACCGTCTCTCCCGCGCCGCGTCCGCGACCGGGATCGGCGCGCTCAGCCCCACCCGCTCCCAGGGCGCCGCGAAGGCCCGGGGCATGCCCGCCATGACCGCCATCTCCAGGACCGGCTCGTCGGGCCTGAGCAGATACACCGCGCCGGAGTGCGCCTGGACCTCGTCCATCAGGGTGGCCAGCGCCAGCGACAGCACCGGCTGTCCGGCCGGCGTCGCGCCGGCCGCCGGTGCCCGTCCCGGCTCCGGCCCGTCGGACACGCCGACCACCTCCTCGTACGGCCGCGCGTCGCATCCCGGCCACAAGACTCCCTCGCGGCGGCGCCCCGCGCACGGCGAGCGTTCACGAGTCTCCGTTCGCGCCCCCGGGTGCGGATGGCTTCGAATACCCCGCCCGGCCGTCTCCATGCGCCGGCGCGGAGGCGCGTCCGCGTCTCGGCCCGGACGCCGTGACGCGGCGGGTGAGCCGCGGATGGGAACGCGGGCCGGGCCGCGGTAACGGGCGGCGCCCGGCGGTGGGGGAGAAGCATGGGTGGTGTACGGGTTTCTTGTGTGCGCCCCCGTCGCGCCCGGATGGCCGATTCCACACGCATCGGCCGGAGTTCCCGGCCCCGCGGCGGTGGAGCGGTGGAGTGCCGGGGCGGAGGTGCGGGGGACGGCCGGGCGTGTCGGCGGTGGGGCGGAGCGGCGCGCCGCGCGTGTCGTCGCCGTGCCGGTCGGCGCGCCCGGAGCGTCCGCCGGCCGGATCATCACCCCAGATCAGGGGCAGTCCGGCCAACCCGTCGAACCGCGAGGCGGCGCGGCCGCCCGCGGCGGACCACGGGTGGACGAACTGTCGTTCGGTGACAAGTGGCAGGTATTTTCCCGGGCGCGCGGTTTGCGGCGGAGACGCCGGGGCACACGCGGGGGCGACGATCCGGCCGGGGGTCTCGTGCGCGCGGAGCCCGGCGAGTGGCCGGACAGTGACGCAAAAGCACCGGCAGAGTACTCTCCGTTCAACTTCAGGGGGTTGCTTGCATGTGACTCGCCGTGAAGACTGTGGCCGAGTTCCATCGAAACGAAGGTGTCTTGGGGTACGCATCATGCCAATCGCGGGGCTGCACGCCCTGCGACTGCGTATTCTCACACCTCACGAGCCGGGAGGGTCCCGCGTGAGCATCGCGCGGGAGGTATCGCCGAGGGGATGGGTTATGTCGGGTTGGCGGGCCGTACGACCGGGCTCACTGCGAGGCCGTGGCCGGCCGCGCAGCCGCCACGTCCTTCATCGCATGTGCTGAGGCCGCACGTATGTGCTGACGCCGCACCGCATGTGCCGAGGCTCCCTCGCATGGGCTGAGGTTTCCCCCGCACGGGGCGGGACTTCCTCGCATGCGCCAGGGTCTTCGGCCCACCCAGGCACCAGTCCGACGGCGGCTCACCGTCGCCGCGTCCGAGGAGGACACGGGGGTCACACGCTCTTCCCGTCCGGATGTCCCGGCAGCGGGGGCACAGCCGTGCCCGGAACCCGCCGGCCTCCTGGCCGGCGCGGGTCCCGCCATCCCCCTGTGCGCATGACTCCTCCACGCCCGCACGCGCCAGCAAGGAGACAAGGTGATCAGCAAGCAACCGACGGGTGAACGGCTCCTCCTGGAGGAGTTACCCGACCGCTGGCGTGGCTTACGCGCGGCGGAGCCGGTGCGGTACGACGAGACACAGGGCGTCTGGCAGGTGCTGGACCACGAGACCGTCGCCACCGTGCTCGCCGACCCGGCGACGTACTCCTCCGACCTCTCCGCCCTCGCGCCCACCCAGTCCGACTTCGAGACCTTCCGGCAGGGCAACTTCGTCGGCATGGACCCGCCGGAGCACCGCAAGCTCCGCGCCCTGGTGAGCCAGGCGTTCACCCCCCGGGTCGTCCAGGGGCTCGGCCCCCGCATCGAGGCCGTCTGCGCCCGGCTGCTGGACGCCGTCGCCGACCGCGACCGGTTCGACCTGGTCGACGCGCTGGCCTATCCGCTCCCGATCATCGTCATCGCCGAACTCCTCGGCATCCCGGCGGAGGAACACCGGCTCTTCCAGGAGTGGGCGAGCGTCCTGTTCGGCGGCGACCAGCTCGGCGAGGCGCCCGACATGGCCGACCTGGAACGGGCGCTGGAGGCCATCGCCCCCACGGTGCGCGAGATGAACGGCTACATGCTCGACCACATCCGCGCCCGCCGCGCCGCCCCCGGTGACGACCTCACCAGCAGACTCATCGCCGCCGAGGTGGACGGCGTCCGCCTCGCCGACCAGGAGATGGTCGGCTTCGTGGCCCTGCTGCTGGTCGCCGGGCACATCACCACCACCGCGCTGCTGGGCAACGCCGTCGTCACCTTCGACCGGCACCCCGGCACCGACGCCGCGCTGCGCGCCGACCCCGCGCGGATCCCGGCCGCCGTCGAGGAAGTGCTGCGCTGGCTGCCGCCGTTCCCGGAGCTGGGCCGCCGGGTGGCCCGGCCCGTGAGTCTCGGCGGCCACGACATCCCGGCGGACACCCTGCTGATGGCGCATCTGGGCGCGGCCAACCGGGACCCCGCCCGCTTCGACGCGCCCGACGTCTTCGACGTGACCCGGCACCCCAACCCGCATCTGACCTTCGGGCACGGCATTCACTTCTGTTTCGGCGCACCCCTGGCCCGGCTGGAGGCGCGGATCGCGCTGCGGATGTTGCATGAACGATTCCGCACGCTGGTGATCCCCTCCTACGAGGACATCGCCTACCAGAATCCGGCCGTGATCATCGGCGTACGGCATCTGCCCGTCGAGGTCCGCAGACCGTAGCCCGAGCGCGCGCAGCGCACCGGCCGGCCCCGACACCGCTCAGAACCGGGGCGGACCGGCACACCCGCACATGAGACCCATCCAACGGGAGTCCCCTTCTCATGCCGTACACCATCCCCACCGCTCCGGCCGCCTCCCGGACGCCGTCCCTGTTACGCCGGGAGGTGCGGGGCCGTCTCGACGCCCTCGCCCGGACCCACCGGGTGCCCGGCGCCCAACTCGCCCTCGACACCGGCACGGACGTCATCGCCGTGCACACCGGTACGGCCGACGTCACGACCGGCAGTCCCTTCACCGAGGACACGGCGGTCCCCCTGGGATCGCTCACGAAGCCCTGCACCGCCGCGCTCGTCATGCTCCTGGCCGACGACGGCGACCTGGACCTGGACGAACCCGCCGCCGAACACCTCCCCGAGCTGAACGGCGTACCGGACGTGACGATACGTCACCTCCTCAGCCACTCCGGCGGGTTGCCCACCGGACCGGACTCGGACACCGCCGCCGCGACCACCGCCGCCCGCTATCTCGCCGCCGTGTGCACCGCCCGCGACGCGCTCTTCCCGCCGGGGACCGACTTCTCCTACTCCAACGCCGGCTACGTCGCCGCCGGACGGCTGGTGGAGACGGTCACCGGCATGCCGTGGGCCGAGGCGGTCCGGGCGCTGCTCCTCGAACCCCTCGGTGTCACACCCACGTTCATCGGCGATGTCGCGCCCGGTCGCTCCGTGGCCGCCGGGCACGCCGTCAACTCCGCGACCGGGCAGGCCCGTCCGGCCCGGCAGAACCTGGCACCGCTGGAGGCGCCGGCCGGAGCGCTGCTCGCGAGCGCCCGGGACCTCGTCGCGTTCGGCAACGCCCTGATCGGCCGCGCTGACCTGCTGCCGCCCGCCGTCGCCAAGGAGATGCGCCGCCCCGAGACCGCCGCCCGGCCGGGCACGCTCGCCGACGGCTGGGGCCCCGGGCTCGCCCTCTACCAGCGGGACGACCGCGTGTGGTGCGGGCACGACGGCAACGCCCAGGGCACGTCCTGCCATCTGCGGGCGGACCCGGAGAGCGGGGTGGTGGTCGCCTTCACCGGCAACGCCTCAGGTGCCACCGCGCTCTGGCGCGACCTCGCCGAGGAACTGGGCCGGCTGACCGGCGTACGGGTGCCCGCCGGCGTGCCGACCGTGGACCGGGGGCGTCCCGTCGCCCTGCCCGATTGCGTGGGCACCTACCGCAACGGCACCACGACCTACCGCATCGCGCCCGGACCGGACGGCTCGCCCGCCCTGTCGGTGGACGGCGACCTGCCCCTCCCGCTGGTCTGCTACGCCGACCTCTCCTGCGACCTGCGCGATCCGGACACCGGGCGCCTCGAACCCGGGGGCCGCTTCCATCGCGATCCGGCCACCGGGACGCTCGACCGGGTACAGATCTCCGGCCGCACGGCCCGTCGCACCGACCCTGACTGAAGGCCGGTGCCGGCCGGTTCCGGCCCGGCCCGGGGCCGGGGGCCGGGGCCCGGCGAAGCCTGCCGGTCCCGGCCCGGCTCGGGGCCTGGGCCGTGGTGTCGGGTCCCCGGCAACCCCGCCGGTCGGGGCGGGCCCGGTCACTGGCCGAGTCGCTCCGCGTCGGCTCGGGTGGGAGGTCCCGGGCTGGGGCCGATCCCCGGCTGCTGGCGTCGGTACCGGATGGGGTCCGACCCCCGGCTGCTGGTGTCGGTGCTGGTGACCGCAGCCGCCCGGACCGGGAGTGCCCCGCGCCCCGGCAGCAGCGGCACTGCGCCCCAAGTCCGTCCCCAGCATCTCCATCCCGCAGCACCGCCCCGCACCCCCGGTGCGTCACCCGAGCCTGCACACAGCCCCCCGGTGGGGCCCGGGATCGTCCGCGCCGCATCGTCCCGCTCTCCAAAGGACTTCACCCATGACGGACCCGCACGACAAGCCCGTACCGGCGTCCTCCCTGCCGCCGCAGGCCGGCCCCGCCGCCGGCGCGTCGGAGAGCGTGGCGACTCCGGCCTGTCCGACGCTCGGCGAGCTGTTCGCCGCGTGGGTGGCCCGCACCCCGGACGCACCGGCCCTCACCGACGGCCGGCGGACCTGGAGCTACCGCGAACTGGCCGCCCGAGCCGACCGGTTGGCCGTACACCTCGCTCGGCGAGGAGCCGGGCCCGACCGGGTCGTCGCCCTGGTCCTGCCGCGCTCCATGGAGCTGATCGCGGCGGAGCTGGCCGTCGCCCGGACAGGTGCCGCCTTCCTGCCCGTGGACCCCGCCTACCCGGCCGAGCGCCGCGCGCTGATGCTGGCCGACGCCGCGCCCGCCGTCACCCTCGACGATCCGCGCCGGGTCCGCGAGTTACTGGAGAAAGAGGGCAGCGCGGGGCACGCGGCCGATGCGGAGGCCCCTGTCGACGCCGACCACGCCGCCTACGTCATCTACACCTCCGGTTCCACCGGCACACCCAAGGGCGTGACCGTCACCCACCGCGGCATCGGCGGCTTCACCACGGCCGCCGCCGAACGGTACGCGGTGGGCCCCGGCGACCGCGTGCTCCAGTTCTCCTCGCCGAGCTTCGACGCCTCCGTGCTGGAGCTGTTCGTCTCCGTCCTGTCCGGCGCCACCCTCGTCGTACCGCCGCACGGCCCCTGGCTGGGAGACGAACTCGCCGCGGTCCTGGACGAGCACCGCATCACCCACGCCCTCATCCCGCCGGCCGCGCTGGCCACCCTGCCGGACCCCGCACAGGGCACCGCCCGCCGTCTGCGCACGCTGATCGTGGGCGCCGAGGCCTGCCCCGCCTCTCTGGTCGACCGCTGGGCACCCGGGCGCCGCATGATCAACTCCTATGGCCCGACCGAGGCCACCATCGTCGCCACCTGGACCGGGCCGCTCACCGCCGGCCAGGGCACCCCGACGATCGGCGACGCCCTGCCGCACACCCGGGTGTACGTCCTCGACGCCGCGCTGCGTCCCGTACCGGCCGGTGCGGACGGCGAGTTGTTCATCGGCGGCGACGCGGTGGCCCGTGGCTACCTGGGCCGCCCGGGTCTGACCGCCGCCCGGTTCGTCGCCGACCCCTTCGGCCCGCCCGGCGCCCGCCTGTACCGCACCGGGGACCGGGCGCGCTGGACCGCCGACGGGGAACTGGAGTTCCTGGGCCGGCTGGACCGGCAGGTCAAGATCCGCGGCTTCCGTGTCGAACCGGGCGAGATCGAGGCGGCGTTGCGCCGCGCCGGCGCCGGCAGCGTCGGCGAGGCGGTGGTCGTGGTCCGCGAGGACGAGCCGGGCCACCAACGCCTGGTCGGTTACGTCACCCCGGCCGGGCAGGCTTCCACCGGCCCCGTCGCCCCAGCCCCCTCCGACCGCTCGCAGCCCCTCGACCCGGCGGCCCTCCGCCAAGCCGTAGCCGCCGTGCTGCCCGCCCACATGGTGCCGTCCGCCCTCGTGGTGCTCGACCGGATGCCGCTCACCCCGCAGCACAAGATCGACCGGCGGGCCCTGCCCGCGCCGGAGCGGAGCGTCACGGTGGGCCATGTCGCGCCGCGTTCGGCGGGCGAGCGGGCCCTCGCCCGGATCTGGGCGGACGTACTGGGCGTCGACGCCGTCGGTGTGACGGACGACTTCCTCGACCTCGGCGGTGAATCGATCCTCGCCGCCCGCGCCCTGGCCCGGATGCGGGACGAGCTGGGCGTGCGGCTCACGGTGCGGGACGTCTTCACCGCGCGGACGATCGCCGCCCTGGCCCCCCTGCTGGACGACCCGTCGGCCGCCGCACCGCAGGAGCCGATACCGCCGGCGCCCCGCGAGGGCGCTCTGCCGCTGTCCAGCGCGCAGCGGCGGCTCTGGTATCTCGACGACCTCACCGAGGGCGGTACCGAGTACAACACCGGCGTGTCCCTGCGGCTGCGCGGCCCCCTGGACCCCGACGCGCTGCGCCGCTCCCTGCACCGCCTCGCCGCCCGTCACGCCTCCCTGCGCACCACGTTCACCACGGCCGACGGACAGGGCGCCCAGCGTGTCGCGCCGGAGCCCGACCTGCCCCTGCGGACGGCCGACCTCGCCGACGTACCCGGCGCGCGCCGCGCCGACGCCGCGGAGGCGCTGCTCACCGAGGAGCTGCGCCGCCCCTTCGACCTGGCGGCCGGCCCGCTCACCCGGGCGCTGCTCGTCCGGCTCGCCGCCGAGGACCACCTGCTGCTCCTGGCCCAGCACCACATCGTCACCGACGGCTGGTCGGTGGGCATCCTCACCCGCGAACTCGCCGCCCTCTACCACGCGGAGGCCACCGGCGAACCCGACGGCCTCCCGCGACCCGCCGTGCAGTACCCGGACTTCGCGGTGTGGGAGCGGGGCCGGCGGGCCACCGAGGCCGATGCGGCCGACCTGGCCTACTGGAAACGGCATCTGGCGGACACGCAGCAGCTGGAGCTGCCCACGGACCGGCCGCGTCCCGCCGTGCGCACCACCGCCGGAGCCGCCCACCGGCACCCGCTGCCCGCGGAGTTGGTGACCCGGCTGCGGCAGCTGGCCGCAGGGCGCGGCACCACGGTGTTCACCCTCTTCGCGGGCGCCTCCGCGCTGCTGTTCTCCCGCTACTCGGGACAGCGGGACGTCGCGTTCGGCACCGTCACCACCGGGCGCGGCCGACGCGACCTGGAGGACGTGCCGGGCTTCTTCGCCAACACGGTCGTGCTGCGGGGCGAGGTCGACGAACGGGCCACCGTGGACCGGTTCGTGGAGAGCATGCGGACGACCGTACTGGACGCCTTCGCCCACGACGGAGTGCCGTTCGACCGGGTGGTCGAGGAGCTGGCCCCGCCCCGCGACCCGAGCCGCACCCCGCTGGTGCAGGCCCTCGTCGTGCAGCAGACCGCCCTGCCCGTGCCGCCCCGGTCCGGCGGGCTGCGCCTCACCGAGCACCCGCTGCCCCGCCCGGCGGCCCGCTTCGACCTGGTCCTGGAGTTCTCACCGGACGCGGACGGCGGCTGCGTGCTGACCGCCGAGTTCAACACGGACCTGTTCGACGCCGCCACCGTGGCCCGGCTGACGGCCCATCTGCACCGCCTGCTGGAGGGCATGGCGGACGGACCGGGCCGCACGCTCGCCGAGTTGCCCATGCTCTCGGCCAAGGAACAGCGCACCCTGGTGGACACCTGGAACCCGCCCGCCCGCCAGGCCCGGGACACCCGTCACGGCACGCTGCCCGGCCTGTTCCGCGCCCAGGCGGCCCGGACCCCCGACCGTACCGCCGTGATCTGCGGCCCGGTCCGGCTGGACTACGCCGAGGTCGCCCGGCGCGCCAACCGGCTGGCCCGGCAGCTCCTCGCGCGCGGCGCGGGCCCGGAGACCCTGGTCGCGCTGTGCCTGCCGCGCTCCGCCGACCTCGTACCCGTGCTCTGGGCGGTGCTCGCCTCGGGCGCGGGCTATCTCCCCGTCGACCCCGGCTATCCGGCCGAACGCGTCCGCCTCATGCTCGCCGACGCCCGGCCCGCCCTCGTCCTCGCCACCCGGGAGACCGCCTCCGCCCTGCCCGCCGACTGCGCTCCCCTGCTCCTGGAGGACTGCGCCGACCCGGCCGTGCCCGACACGGACCTCACCGACGCCGACCGGCCCCGGCCACTGCTGCCGGACCATCCCGCGTACGTCATCTACACCTCAGGTTCCACCGGCCGCCCCAAGGGGGTCGTGGTCACCCACCGCACGGTAGCCGCGCTGGCGGCGTGGACGAAGGAGCGGTTCGGGGCCGCCGGCCTGGACCATGTGATCGCCTCCACCTCCCTCAACTTCGACGTCTCCGTCTTCGAGCTGCTGTGCCCGCTGACGGCCGGCGGCACCGTCGAGGTGGTCGCCGACCTGCCGGCCCTCGCCGACGGCTCCGGCCCCCGGCGCGCCGGGCTGCTCAGCGCGGTGCCGTCCGTCGTCTCCCGCCTGATCGCGGGCGGTACGGCACCCGTGAGCGCGGACACCGTCGTCCTGGCCGGTGAGGCCCTGCCCGCGCAGACGGTGCACGACCTGCGCGCAGCCCTGCCCGACTGCCGTATCGCGAACATCTACGGGCCCACCGAGGCCACCGTGTACGCCACCGCCTGGTTCGCCGGCGACCGGCTGCCCGAGCAGGCCCCGCCCATCGGCGCACCCGTGGCGCTCACCCGGGCCTACGTCCTCGACGGCGCCCTGCGGCCCCAACCGGTCGGTGTCACCGGCGAGTTGTACCTCGGGGGCGGCGGCCTGGCCCGTGGCTATCTGCACCGGCCCGGACTGACCGCCGCCCGGTTCGTCGCCGACCCGTTCGGCGCGCCGGGGGAGCGGATGTACCGCACCGGCGACCTGGTGCGCCGCCGTGCCGACGGCGCTCTGGAGTACGTCGGCCGGATCGACCAGCAGGTCAAGGTGCGCGGCTTCCGGATCGAACTGGGCGAGGTGGAGGAGGCGCTGCGCCGCTGCGCGGGCGTGGCCGAGGCGGCGGCCACCGTCACCACCGACGCCGACGGCCACCGGCGACTGGCCGGCTACGTCGTCCCGGCCGCCGGGCAGCGGGCCGAACCCGAGGCCGTACGCCGGGAACTCGGCCGTACGCTGCCCGCCTCCATGGTGCCGTCGGCCGTCGTCGTGCTCGACGCCCTGCCGCTCAACCCGAACGGCAAGCTCGACCGCGCCCGCCTCCCCGACCCGGGCCCCGCCGTGCGCGCGGTACGGCATGTCGCGCCCCGCACGCCCACCGAGCGCGCGCTCGCCGCGATCTGGGCCGAGGTGCTGCGCGTCGAACGCGTCGGCGTCGACGACAACTTCTTCGAACTCGGCGGCGACTCCATCCTCAGCATCCAGGCGGTGGCCCGCTCCCGGCAGGAAGGGCTGCCGCTTACCTCCCGGGACGTCTACCGGCACCAGACGGTCGCCGCCCTCGCCCGCTGCGCCGACGCCGCCCAGGGCCCGCGCGAGGCCGCACCCGCACCGGAGCCGGCCACCGGCCCCGCCCCCCTGACCCCCATCCAGCACTGGCTGTTCGGCACCGCCCCCGAGCGCGCCGGCCACTACGCCCAGGCGCTGTCCGTCCGCGTGCCCGATGACCTGGACCCGGGGGCGCTGGAGGACGCGCTCAACGACCTGGTCGCCCACCACGACGCCCTGCGCTCCCGGTTCGCCACCGACGGCACCGGTCCGGGCGTCCGCTGGCACATCGAGGACCGGGCGCCCCGGCTCCGTCTGGCCCGCCACACCGGCCCGGACACGGACACCCCCCACTTCGGCCCGTTCGACCTCGCCCGGGGGCCGCTGCTGCGGGCCGTGCTGCACGACCACGGCGCCGGCCGGCCCCGCGTCCTGCACCTCGCCGTCCACCACCTGGTCGTCGACGGGGTGTCCTGGCGGGTGCTGCTGGAGGACCTGGACCGCGCCTACCGGGCCCGCCGGGCCGGCGACGACGGCCTGGCGGCACTGCCCGCGAAGTCCTCGCCCCTGCGGCAGTGGGCCCGCCGGCTGGCCGCGCACGCGACGGACGGCGGCTTCGACGACGAACGGGAGTACTGGGCCCGGGCGGTCCCGGAGACCGAACCCCTGGTGCCGCCGGGAGACGCGAACACGGACGCCTCACAGCGCGCGAACGCCGAGGTCTCGCAACGGGTGAACGCCGAGGTCTCGCAACGCGGGAATACCGAGGTCTCGCATCGCGGGGACGCCGAGGTCTCGCAACGGGTGAACGCCGAGGTCTCGCATCGCGGGGACGCCGAGGTCTCGCAACGGGTGAACGCCGAGGTCTCGCAACGCGGGAATACCGAGGTCTCGCAACGCGGGGACGCCGAGGTCTCGCATCGCGGGGACGCCGAGGTCTCGCAACGGGTGAACGCCGAAATCTCGCACCGCGGGAATACCGAGGTCTCGCAACGCGCGAACACTGACGCCTCGCAACGCGCGAACACCTACGCCTCACAGCGCGCCGTCACCGTGCGCCTGAGCTCGGAGGACACCTCCTCCCTGCTGCGCACCCTGCCCGACACCTACCGCACGCAGGCCAACGACGTCCTGCTCAGCGCCCTCGGCCGGGCGCTGTGCGCCTGGAGCGGCCGGGACCGGGTGCTGGTCGACGTCGAGGGGCACGGGCGCGAGGAACTCTTCCCCGAGCTGGACATCAGCCGCACGGTCGGCTGGTTCACGACCCGGTACCCCGTCGCGCTCGCCGTCCCCGAGGACGCCGGCTGGGACGCCGTACTCAAGCGGGTCAAGGAGCAGCTGCGCGCCGTACCCCGGCACGGCCTGGGCCATGACGCGCTGCGCCACCTGACCGGTTCCGGGGCGCCGACGCGCACCCCCGAGGCGCAGGTCAGCTTCAACTACCTGGGCCGGATGGGGCTGCCGGAGGACCCCGACGGCCTCTACCGAGGCACCGTACGGCCGCTGGAGCTGGACGCCGACCCGGCGGCCGAGCGCCCGCACGCCCTGGAGGTCGTCGGCCAATTGGTGGATGACAGCCTGGAGTTCACCTGGTTCTACTCCGACCGGCTGCACCGTGAGGACACGGTCGCGGACCTGGCGAGCCGCTTCGCCGACGCGCTCGCCGACCTGGCCCGGCACGCCAACCGGCCGGGCGCCGCCGGGCGCACCCCGTCCGACTTCCCGCTGGCCCGCCTCGACCAGGCCGCCGTGGACCGGATCACCGGCCCGGACCCGGCGGCGGTCGCGGACGTGTACCCGCTCACGCCCACCCAGGCGGGCATGCTCTTCCACGGTCTGTCCCAGGACGACCGCGGTGTCTACTTCCAGCAGCTGACGTTCGTCCTGGACGGCGTGCCCGACCCGCGGGCCCTCGCCACCGCCTGGCAACACGTCACCGACCGCACCGAGGTGCTGCGCGCCCGCGTCGTCTGGCAGGACGTGCCCGAGCCGCTGCTGGTGGTGCGACGGCACGCGGCCGTCCCGGTCACCCACCTGGACTGGCGCGACCTGACCGCCGACGAGCGCCGCGCCCGGCTGGACGACGTGCTGGCCCGCGACCGCGCGGACGGCATCGACCTCGGCAGTGCCCCGCTCCAGCGGCTGCTCCTCGCCCGCGTCTCCGACACCGAGGTGCGCGTGGTGTGGTCCTTCCACCATCTGCTGCTGGACGGCTGGAGCCTGTTCCAGGTGCTCTCGGACGTCTTCGCCCACCACGCCGGGACCGGACCCGGCACCCTCCCGGACCGCCCGCCCCACCGCGACTACGTGCGCTGGCTGCGCCAGCGCGACCCGGGCGCCGCCGAACGGCACTGGCGGCGCCGCCTGTCCGGTCTGACCGAGGCCACCCCGCTGCCGTACGACCGTGAGCCGCGCGAGGCCCACCGCGCCGAGTCCACGCACGCCGTCCGCGCGACGCTGCCCGCGCCCGCCGGCCGGGCGCTGGAAGAGCTGGCCCGGACCTCCGGCCTGACCCTGAACACCCTCGTGCAGGGCGCCTGGGCGCTGCTGCTGGCCCGGCAGGCGGGCCGGGACGAGGTGGTGTTCGGCACCACCGTGTCCGGACGGCCGCCCGAGCTGCCCGGCGCCGAGGCCATGACCGGCCTGTTCATCACCACCCTGCCCACCCGGGTCACCGTCCCCGGCCACGGCACCCTGCTCGACTGGCTGCGCGCGCTCCAGCACGACCAGAGCGAGGACCGGCGCTTCGACCACCTGCCGCTCACCCGGATGCGGACGTTCACCGAACTCCCCGAGCGGGTCGGCCTGTTCGACAGCATCGTCGTCTTCGAGAACTACCCGGTGGACGACGACCTCGCCGCCGCCCACGGACTGCGCCTGAGCGGCCTGGAGGGCATCGAGACCACCAACTACCCGCTGAGCCTCACCGCCTACCCGGGCACCGAACTGGCCCTGCGCCTCGGCTACGACCCCGAACTCTTCGACGCGGGAACCGCCGAGCGGATGGCCGAGTACCTGACCGTCCTGCTCGCCGGCATGCCCACGGGCGCCGCTCGCCCGCCCGCCCGGCTTCCGCTGCTCACCCCGGACCGCCGCGCACAGGTGCTGCGCGCCTGGAACGACACCGCCACCGATCTCCCCGACACCACCGTCGCGGACCTCTTCGCCGCGCAGGTGCGCCGCACTCCCGACGCGGTGGCCCTGGAGGCCGGCGACGAGCGCGTGACGTACCGCGAACTCGATGGGCGAGCAGGCGATTTGGCGGCACGCCTGGCCGGGTCCGGCGTACGGCCGGAGCACCCGGTCGGCGTGCTCATGGACCGTTCCGTCGAGCTGATCGTCACCCAGCTGGCACTCGTCCGCACCGGCGGGGTGTACGTGCCGCTGGACGGCCGGGCGCCCGTCGAGCGGTTGCGCCGGACGCTCACCGAGGCCGGAGCCGGTCTGCTGCTCACCGACGCCGGGTGGGAGGAGACGGCCCGGGAGGTGCTGCCCGGGGACGGTGTCCTGCGCGTGGATGACATCTGTGGCACGGCCGGTTTCGAGACAGACGGCCCGGCGACGCCCGCCCACTCCGACGCGGACGGCCCGGCGACGCCCGTCCACTCCGACGCGGACGGCCCGGCGACACCCGTCCACTCCGACGCGGACGGCCCGGCGACACCCGTCCGCTCCGGCACGGACGCCTCCGCGATCCCCGCCCACGCCGTCCACCCCGAAAACGTCCAGTACCTGATGTTCACTTCGGGCTCCACGGGCACCCCCAAGGGCGTCGCGGTGCGTCAGCGGGACGTCGTCGCGCTCGCCCTGGACCGGGCCTTCGCCGGGCACGACCGGGTCCTCGTGCACTCGCCGCACGCCTTCGACGCCGCGACCTACGAGGTCTGGGTGCCGCTGCTGCGCGGTGGTACGGCCGTGCTCGCCCCGCCCGCCGACCTGGACGCCGCCCTGGTCCGCCGTGCCGTCACGGAGCAGGGCGTGACCTGCCTGTGGCTGACCGCGGGGCTGTTCCGGCTGCTGGCCCAGGAGGACCCCGGCTGCCTGCGCGGCGCCCGCGAGGTGTGGACGGGCGGCGAGGCCGTGCCGGGCGCGGTCGTGCGCCGGGTGCTGGACGCCTGCCCGGAACTGACCGTCGTGGACGGCTACGGCCCCACCGAGACCACCACCTTCGCGACCCGCCGCGTCTTCCGCTCCGGCGACCCGCTGCCCGCCGTCCTGCCCATCGGACGCCCGCTGGACAACACCCGCGTGTACGTCCTGGACGCCGCCCTCCAGCCCCAACCACCAGGCATACCCGGCGAGTTGTTCATCGCCGGCGCGGGCCTGGCCCGGGGCTACGCCGGCCGGCCCGGGGCGACCGCCGCCCGCTATGTCGCCGACCCCTTCGGCTCGCCCGGCGCGCGGATGTACCGCACCGGTGACATCGTGCGCTGGAGCGCCGACGGCGAGCTGCACTTCGTGGGCCGAGCGGACGACCAGATCAAGATCCGTGGCTTCCGTGTCGAGCCCGCCGAGATCGAGGCCCGGCTCACCGCGCACCCCGGCGTCGCCGAGGCAGTCGTCTCCCTCTACGAGGACACCGGACGCAAGCGGCTGGCCGCCCACCTCGTACCGGCCGAAGGCGCCACCATGCCGTCCGCCGCCGAGCTGCGCGCCCATCTCGCGGCCGGGCTGCCCGACTACATGTTGCCCGCCGCGTTCGTCACCGTGCCGGAGCTGTCGCTGACGGCCAACGGCAAGGTGGACCGGAGGCGGCTGCCCGCCCCCGACTGGTCGGCGGGCGGTGAGCGGGCCCACCGCGCCCCACGCACCGAGACCGAGCACATCCTCGCCGGGATCTGGGCCGAGCTGCTCGGCCTCGAACAGGTCGGCGTCGACGACAACTTCTTCATGCTGGGCGGCGACTCCATCCTCAGCATCCAGGTGGTCTCGCGGGCCCGGGCCGCAGGGGTCACGCTCACCCCGCGCGATCTCTTCCGGCACCCCACGGTGGCCGAGCTGGCCGCGGCCGGCGGCGGTGCCGCGCCCGCCGTCGCCGGCACGGGGCCGGTCGCCGGACCGGCGGACCTCACCCCGATCCAGCACTGGTTCCTGGACCCGCGCCCCGCGCACCCCGCCTTCTTCAACCAGTCCGTCGTCATCGAGACGGCCGGCCCGGTGGACGAGGACGCCCTGCGCCGCGCCCTCACCGCCCTGTGGACCCACCACGACGCCCTGCGCGCCCGGTTCCTCCGCGACAACGACGCCCTGCTCGTCCCCGACGGTGACGCCCGGTTCGTCCCCGGCAACGACGGCCGGTTCGTCCCCGACGTCGACGCCTGGCGCCAGGACATCGCCGCCGCCGACAGCCCGGTCCCCGAGCTGCTCCAGGTCCACGACCCCCGGGCCGAGGAGCGCGTCACGGCGGCGGCTCACGCCGGACTCCGCCTGGAGACGGGCCCGTTGTTCACCGCCCGTCTGTTCACCGCCGACGGCACCCGGCCCGCCCGGCTGCTGCTGATCGCCCACCACCTGGTGGTCGACGGCGTCTCCTGGCGCATCCTGCTGGAGGACCTGGAGACCGCCTACCGGCAGGCCGCGTCCGGACAGCCCGTACGGCTGCCCGCCCGCACCACCTCGGTGCGGGAGTGGGCCCGCCGGCTGCGCGAGCGCGCCGACGTGTTCGCCGCCGGGCGCGCCTACTGGGAGGAGGCCGCCCGGGCGTGCGCCGACCCGCTGCCCGTGGACGGCGACGGCGGCACCACCATGGCCGATACCCGCGAGGTGACCGTACGGCTGGACCGCGACCGCACCGACGGCCTCCTGCGCCGCGTCCCCGGGGTCTACCGCACCCGCGTCGACGACGTCCTGCTCACCGCGCTGGGCCGGGTCCTCGCCGACTGGACCGGCCGCGACACCGTCGCCGTCGGCCTGGAGGGGCACGGCCGCGAGGACCAGCTGTTCGAGGACGTCGACCTGTCCCGCACGGTCGGCTGGTTCACCTCGCTCTTCCCGGTCGCCCTGACCGTCCCGGCCGGGGACTGGGGAACCGCCCTGAAGGCGGTGAAGGAGCAGCTGCGGGCCGTACCCGACCGGGGCCTCGGCCACGGCGTCCTGCGCCACCTGGCCCGCGACGCACGGCTCACCGGCGCTCCCGCGCCCGGCGTCAGCTTCAACTACCTGGGCCGCTTCGACTGGTCCGCCGAGGGCGGTACCCTCATCGGGGCCGTGCCCGGCGGCCTCGGCGGCGCGGAGGCGCCCGGCACCGAGCGGCCACACCTGCTGGACGTCGTGGCCCGGGTCGAGGACGACCGGCTGGAGATCACCTGGCACTACAGCGCCGGACGACACCGCGAGGAGACCGTCACCGCGCTCGCCGAGGGCATGCTGCGGGCCCTCGGCGACATCGTCGCGCACTGCGCCCGCCCGGACGCGGGCGGCCGTACCCCCTCCGACTTCCCGCTGGCCCGGCTGGACCAGGCCGCCGTGGACCGGATCGCCGGGAACGGCCGGGACGTCGCCGACGTCTACCCGCTGACGCCGATGCAGGCGGGCATGCTCTTCCACAGCCTGCTGGATCCCTCCGGCCGCACCTACGTCAACCAGGTGCAGCTGGTGCTGACCGGCGTCACCGACCCGCACGCGCTCGCCGAGGCGTGGCAGCACACCGCCGACGCCAACCCGGTGCTGCGCACCCGCCTGGTGTGGCAGGAGACCCCGGAACCGCTCCAGGTCGTCCGGCACCGGGCCACCGTGCCCGTCACCCACCTCGACTGGTCCGGCGGCCAGGGCCACGATCTGGACCGGCTGCTCGCCGAGGACCGGGAGGCGGGCATCGACCTGGGCACCGCGCCCCTGATGCGGCTGACGCTGATCCGGCTGGCACCGGACCGGGTCCGCCTGCTGTGGACGTTCCACCACGTCCTGCTCGACGGGTGGAGCGCGGCCCAGGTCTTCGACGAGGTGTGCGAGCGGTACGCGGCCCTCACCTCCGGGCGCCGCCCGCAGGTGCCCGAGCGCCGGCCCTTCGCCGACCATCTGCGCCGGCTGGCCGGGCGGGACACCGCCCGCGCCGAACGGTACTGGCGCGAGGCTCTCGCCGGTTTCCAGGCGCCCACCGAACTGCCCCGGGACCGGCGGCCCGCCGAGGCCCACCGCGCCTCCTCCTCCGGGTCGGTGCGGATGACGCTCGGCCACGACGTCTCGGCGCGCCTGCGGGACACCGCACAGCGGGCGGGGCTGACGCTCAACACGGTCCTCCAGGGCGCGTGGGCGCTGCTGCTGTCCCGCTACGGCGGCGGCGAGGACGTGGTGTTCGGTACGACCGTCTCCGGGCGGCCTGCCGAACTGCCGGGCGTCACCTCGATGGTCGGCCTGTTCATCAACACCCTGCCCACCCGGGCCCGCGTCGACGGGCGGCGCCCGCTGCTGGAGTGGCTGCGCGACCTCCAGGCCGCCCAGTCCGAGGCCCGGCGCCACGACTCCGTCTCGCTGGCCCAGGTGC
Organism: Streptomyces sp. NPDC029138; assembly: GCF_055564375.1. Taxonomy (NCBI): domain Bacteria; kingdom Bacillati; phylum Actinomycetota; class Actinomycetes; order Kitasatosporales; family Streptomycetaceae; genus Streptomyces; species Streptomyces sp. NPDC029138. The sequence goes on along the minus strand of NZ_JBVHWM010000041.1, from coordinate 53,805 downwards.
AGTCGTGGAGCGAAGTGCCCGGCGGCACCAGTCTGTTCGACTCCATCGTGGTCTTCGAGAACTACCCCTTCGACGAGGGGGCGCTCGCCCGGCACGGCCTGGCCATGGAGCAGGAACGGGACCTGGAGCCGACCAACTACCCGCTCAGCGTGGTCGTCGCGCCCGGGGACACCCTGACCGTGAACCTGGACCACGACCCGGCCGCGTTCGACACCACGACGGTGGAGGCGCTCGGCGAGAGCCTGCGCACCCTGCTGACCGGCATGGCCACCGACCCGGACCGCCGCCTGGCCGACCTGCCGCTGCTGGACCCGGCCGAGGGGCGGGCGCTGGTGGACCGGTTCGGCGGACGGGTGGCCGAGACACCGCGCGACACCCTGCCCGAGGCGTTCCGGCGGCAGGCCGAGCGCACCCCGGGCGCCCCGGCCGTCCGCCACGGCGGCACCTGCCTCACCTACCGTGAACTCGACGCGCGCTCCAGCCGGCTGGCCCGGCTGCTCATCGCCGCCGGCGCCGGGCCCGAGCGCTTCGTCGCCCTGTGCCTGCCCCGCACCGCCGATCTGATCGTGGCGCTCCTCGCGGTGCTGAAGAGCGGCGCGGCCTATCTGCCGGTCGACCCCCAGTACCCGGCCGAGCGAGTCGTGTTCCTCTTCGAGGACGTCCGCCCCGACGCCGTGATCACGGCCACGGAGACCGCCGGCCGGCTGCCCGAGGGCCCGTTCACCCGCATCCTGCTGGACGAGTACCCGGGCACCGACGTGCCGGACACCCCGGTCGGCGACGCCGAACGGCGCGGCCCCCTGCTGCCCGGCCACCCCGCCTACGTCATCCACACCTCCGGCTCGACCGGCCGTCCCAAGGGCGTGGTCGTCAGCCACGCGTCCGTGCTGGCCCTGACCGACTGGGCGGCGGCCGAGTTCACCGGCCAGGGTCTGGAGCATGTGGTGGCGTCGACCTCGCTCAACTTCGACGTGTCGGTGTTCGAGATCTTCTCGCCCCTCCTGTCCGGCGGTTGTGTCGAGGTCGTCCGCGATCTGCTGGCCCTCGCCGAGCGTCCCGGCCCCTGGCGGGCGGGCCTGCTCAGCGCGGTGCCGTCGGCCCTGGACCGGCTGCTCGCGGAGGACGCCGTACGGATCACCGCGGACACCGTCGTCCTGGCGGGGGAGGGGCTGCCCGCCCGGACCGTACGCCGCGTCCGTGACGCCGTCCCGGGCAGCCAGGTGCGCAACATCTACGGCCCCACCGAGGCCACCGTCTACGCCACCGCCTTCACCTGCGACCCGGCCGACCCCGACCGCGACCCGCCGATCGGCCGGCCGCTCGGCGGTGCCCGCGCCTACGTCCTGGACGAGCGGATGCGCCCGGTGCCCGTCGGCGCGCCCGGCGAGCTGTTCCTCGCCGGAACCGGCGTCGCCCGCGGCTATCTGCGCCGCCCCGGCCTGACCGCGAGCCGCTTCCTGCCCGACCCGTTCGGCGCGCCCGGCAGCCGCATGTACCGCACCGGCGACCTGGTCCGCTGGACGGCCGACGGCGACCTCGTCTACCTCGGCCGCGGCGACGACCAGGTGAAGGTGCGCGGCTTCCGCATCGAACTCGGCGAGGTGGAGACCGCCCTGACCCGCCATCCGTCCGTGGCGGTGGCAGCGGCCCGGGTGGTCGAGGAGGCGGGCCACCGCCGCCTGGTCGGCTATGCGGTGCCCCGCGCGGCGGGCCTGCCGGACCCGGCCGAGCTGCGTGCCTTCCTCGCCCGTAGCCTGCCCGACCACCTGGTCCCCGCCCTCGTCGTCCCGTTGGAGAGGCTGCCGCTCGGGGTCACCGGCAAGCTCGACCGGCGGGCGTTGCCCGCGCCGCGGTGGGCCGCCACGGCCACCGGTGCGGCGGGCCGGTCGCCGCGCACCCAGGCGGAGCGCGTCCTCGCGGGCATCTGGGCCGAGGTGCTCGGCGTGCCCGAAGTCGGCGCCGACGACAACTACTTCACGCTCGGCGGCGACTCCGTCCTCGGTATCCAGATCGTCTCGGCCGCCCGCCGGGCCGGGCTCGCGCTGACTCCCCGGCACCTGTTCACCCACCAGACCCTCGCCGAACTCGCCGCCGCCGCCGAGCGGTCGCCGGACGGCGAGGGCTCCGGCGCCGGCGCCGTCGTCGCCGAACAGGGCCCGGTGACCGGTGACGCCCCGCTCACCCCCGTACAGCACTGGCTCCTCGACACCCTCACCGGCGACCCCGCCCACTTCAGCCAGACGGTCGCCTTCGAGCTGGCCACGGACCCGGACGAGGGTCTGCTGCGGGCCGCCCTGGCCGCCGTACTGGCGCACCACGACGCGCTGCGAATGCGCTTCGAGCCGGGCGGGGACGGGCGGTGGCGACAGTACGGCACCGTGCCGGGGGACGACGCCCCGCACCTGGAGGTGCACCGGGGGACCGCGCCCGACGACGTGGCCGACGCCCTCGGCGCCGGGTTCGACCTGGCCGGCGGGCCGCTGCTGCGGGCCGCGCTGTGCCGGCCGGACGACGGCGGCCGGCCGGTGCTGCTGCTGGCCGCCCACCACCTGGTCGTGGACGCCGTGTCGTGGCGGCTGATCCTGGAGGACCTGGACCTCGCCTACCGCGCCCTGCGGGACGGCGAGCGGCCCGCTCTCGGCGCCAAGAGCAGCTCGTTCCGGGACTGGGCCCGGCGGCTCGCCGCGCACACCGGGGCCGGCGGCTTCGACAGCGAACTCGCCTACTGGCAGGGCCTCGACGCCGGCACCCCGCTGCCCACCGACCACCCCGGCGGCGGGAACACCGTCGCCGACGAGGACAGCGTGACCTCCGGACTGGACGCCGAGGAGACACGCCGGCTGCTCCAGGACGTGCCGGACGTCTACCGCACCCGCGTCAACGACGTCCTGCTGTGCGCGCTGGGCCGGGTCCTGGCCCGCTGGACCGGCCGGGACCGGGTGGCGGTGACCCTGGAGGGCCACGGCCGCGAGGAACTGCTCGACGACCTCGACCTCGCCCGGACCGTCGGCTGGTTCACCGCGATGTACCCGGTCACCCTGGACGTGCCCCGGGACGCCGGCACCGGCACCGTGCTGATGGCCGTCAAGGAGAACCTGCGGGCCGTACCGCACGGCGGACTCGGCTACGGCGCCCTCCGCTTCCTGCACCCCACGGCCGGACCCGGGCTGCCCGCCCTGCCGCCGGTCTGCTTCAACTACCTGGGCCGGCAGGACGGCACGCCCGCCCCGGACGGCCTGCTGCACGCGCCGCACGGCGGCCTCACCGGCGGCATGGACCGCTCGGCGGACCGGCCGTACCTTCTCGACGTCCTCGGCCGAGTCGCCGACGACAGGCTGGAGTTCACCTGGTCGTACTCCCGAGAGGTGCACCGGAGGGAGACCGTCGCCCGGCTCGCGGCCGACCTGGCCGACGAACTCCGCGCGATCGTCCGGCACTGCGCCGAACCCGGCGCCGGCGGCCGCACCCCCTCCGACTTCCCGCTCGCGCCGCTGGACCAGACGGCCGTCGACCGGCTCGTCGGCAGCGGAGCCGACGTCGCGGACGTGTATCCGCTCACGCCCACCCAGACCGGCATGGTGATGCACGGCCTGGACGAGGCCGAACACGGCCTGTACGTGGAGCAGATCACCTTCGTGGCGGACGGCGCCCGCGACCCGCGCACCCTCGCCGACGCCTGGCGGCACGTGGTCGACCGCACCCCCGTGCTGTGCACGTCCGTCGCCCTGCACGGCGTCCCCGTGCCGCTCCAGGTCGTCCACCGCCGCGTGACCCTGCCGGTCACCGAGCTGGACTGGAGCGGGGTGCCGGCCGACCGGCGGGACGCGGAGCTGGAGCGCCTGCTCGCCGACGAACGCGCCCGGGGCGTCGCCCTGGACCGGGCCCCGCTGCTGCGGCTCGCCCTGGTCCGGCTCGGCCCGGACGCGGTGCGCGTGGTGTGGACCTTCCACCACGTCCTGCTGGACGGCTGGAGCGTCTTCCACGTCCTGTCCGACGTCATGAACGCGCACGCCGCCCTCACCAGGGGCGAGCGGCCCCGGCTGCCCGAGCGCCGGCCGTTCGCGGACTACGCCGGCTGGCTGGCCGCCCGCGACACCGCAGCGGCACAGGACCACTGGCGCGGTGTCCTGGCCGGTTTCGGCACCCCGACCCCACTGCCGTACGACCGCAGGCCCGCCCCGGGCACCACGGCCCGCTCCGGCACCTGGCTCTCGCGGCGGCTCGACGCCGAACGGACGACGCGGCTCCAGGAGTTCGCCCGCCGGCACCGGCTCACCCTCAACACCCTGGTGCAGGGCGCCTGGGCGCTGCTGCTGGCGCGCTGGAGCGGGCAGCGGGAGGTGTGCTTCGGCACGACCGTCTCCGGGCGGCCCGCCGACCTGCCGGGCGCCGACGGCATCACCGGCCTGTTCATCACCACGCTGCCCGCCCGGACCGACGTCGACGGCGGCGCCGCCTGCGCCGACTGGCTGCGCGCGGTGCAGGAGGCACGGGCCGAGGACCGCCGCCACGACCATCTGCCCCTCAACGCGCTGCACGCCCTCAGCCAACTGCCGCCCGGTACGGCGCTGTTCGACAGCCTGGTCGTCTTCGAGAACTACCCGGTCGGCGACGCGACCGCCGGTGCGCACGGGCTCGCCCTGCGGGACCTGGACGCCAGGGAGGCCACCAACTACCCGCTCACCGTGGTCGTCTCACCCGGCGACCGGCTGGCCGTCGAACTCGGCTACGACCCGCGGTACTTCGACACGGTCACCGCCGAATCCCTGGCCGGACAGCTGCTGCACACCCTGCGTGCCCTGGCCGCCTCGGACGGCACCGCCCGCCTGGACGACATCGACGTACTGCCGCCCGACCAGCGCGACCGGCTGCTGCGCGGCCCGGCCCGCCCCGCGCCCGGCCCGGTGCCCGCCGCCACCCTGCCCGCGCTCGTGGAAGCCGCCGTCGACCGGTGGCCCACGGCACCCGCGCTCGACGCGCCCGGCACGCTCCTCACGTTCGCGGAGGCCGAGACGCGGGCCAACCGGCTCGCCCACCGGCTCATCGCCCGGGGCACCGGCCCCGGCGACCTCGTCGCGCTGCTGCTGCCCCGCTCGGCGGACATGGTGCTGGCACAGCTCGCCGTGACCAAGGCGGGCGCCGCGTTCCTGCCCGTCGACCCCGCCTACCCCGAGGAGCGGATCGCCCTGATGCTGCGCGACGCGGCCCCCGCCCTCACCCTCGACGCCAAGGAGGTTGCGGACCTGCTCGCCGCCCCGCCGGACGACGTGCCCGGACACCGGCCCGGCGACGCCGACCGGACCCGCCCGCTCGACCTGGACGACCCGGCCTACGTCATCTACACCTCCGGTTCCACCGGCACCCCCAAGGGCGTCGTCGTCACCCATCGCGGGCTCGCCGCGTTCTCCGCCGCCGAGGCCGCCCACTACCAAGTGACCGCGGGCGACCGGGTCCTGGCCTTCGCCACGCCCAGCTTCGACGCCTCCGTGCTGGAGCTGTGCATGTCCCTGCCGCACGGCGCCCGGCTCGTCGTACCCCCGCCGGGACCGCTGCTCGGCGCCCAGCTGGCCGACGTCCTGCGGGCCGAGCGGGTCACGCACACCCTGCTGCCCCCGGCCGCGCTCGCCACCCTGCCCGCCGACACCCCCGGCACCCTGCCCGACCTGAAGACGCTGATCGTCGGCGCCGACGCGTGCGGGGCGGAACTCGTCGCCCGCTGGGCCCCGCACCACCGCATGGTCAACTCCTACGGCCCCACCGAGGCCACCGTCGTCGCCACCTGGTCCGCTCCCCTGGAGGCGGACGGCGCCGCACCGCCCATCGGCCGCCCGCTGCCCGCCACCGGCGCCTACGTCCTCGACGCCCGGCTGCGGCCGGTCCCCGACGGAGTCCCCGGCGAACTCTGGCTGTCCGGACCGGCGTTGGCCCGCGGTTACCTCGGCCGGCCCGGGCTGACCGCCGCCCGGTTCCGCGCCGACCCGTTCGGGCCACCCGGCACCCGCATGTACCGCACCGGCGACCTGGTGCGCCGCGACAGCGCGGGCGAGCTGCGCTACCTGGGCCGCACCGACCACCAGCTGAAGCTGCGCGGCCACCGCATCGAGGCGGGGGAGGTCGAGGCCACCCTGGTCCGCCATCCGGGCGTGCTGGACGCCGTGGTGACCGTACGCGAGGACGAACCGGGCCTGCCACGGCTGGTCGCCCACCTGCTCACGGCCCCGGGCGCCGAACCGCCCACCGCCACCGAGCTGCGTGAGCGGGCCGCCCGCTCCCTGCCCGGTCACATGGTCCCCTCGGCGTTCGTGGTCCTGGACCGCTTCCCGCTCACCGAGAACGGCAAGACCGACCGGGCCGCCCTGCCCGCCCCGGCACCGGCCGAGGAGCGGGCACGGCCCGAGTACGTCGCACCGCGCACGCCCACCGAGGAAGCGCTCGCGGCCCTCTGGGAGGAGACCCTGGAGACGGCCGTGGGCGCCGAGGACGACTACTTCCTGCTCGGCGGCGACTCCATGCGCGCCCTGCTCATCGCCTCCCGCGCCAACGACGCGTTCGGCGTCACGCTCACCCCCCGCGACGTCCTCGTCTCCCGCACCGTCGCCGCCCTGGCGGACCTCGTGGAGGAACAGGTGCTGAGCGAACTGGAGGACGCGGCGTACGGCGACGACCCCGGAAACCCCTCCTACGACGCCGACGCCGACGCCGAAGACGCCGCTGCCGGCGGCCACGACCACGAACGGTGAGGATCCGACGACCATGACGTCTTCGACCCCTTCGAATCCCTCCGGCTCCGCGCGGCCCTCCAAGCGGGACCGCGCCGAGGCGCTCCCCGAGGAGCTGCGGGAGGCGCTGCGGCGGCGGCTCGCCGGACGGGCCGGCGGCGCGGCCCCGGCCGCCCGGCAGGGCATCCCGCGCGCCGACCGGGACCGCCCGCTGCCGCTGTCGTTCGCGCAGCAGCGGCTGTGGTTCCTGGACCGGCTGCGCCCCGGCGACGCCCGCTACAACAGCGCGGTCGCCGTCCGCCTCACCGGCGCCCTGGACCACACGGCGCTGGGCGAGGCACTCGCCGCCGTCGTGGCCCGGCACGAGGCCCTGCGCACCGCCTTCGAGGAGACCGACGGCCGGCCGGTGCAGCGCGTGCGTCCGGCGGGCCCGGTGCCGCTGCCGGTCCGGGACGCCGGCGACCTGGACGCGGACCTGCTCGCGGAGTACTCCCGCCCCTTCGACCTGCGGCACGGGCCGCTGCTGCGCGCCCTGCTGCTGCGCGAGTCGGCGACCTCGCACGTCCTGCTGCTGACGGCCCATCACATCATCACGGACGGCTGGTCGATGGGCGTGGTCCTGGACGAGCTGTGCACCGCCTACGACGCCCTCGCGCGGGGCAGCCGGCCGGACCTGCCCCCGGTGGCCACGCAGTACCCGGACTTCGCGGTGTGGCAGCGCGAACAGCTGTCCGGGCCCCGTCTCGAACGCCATCTCGCCTACTGGAAGGAGCAGTTGGCGGGCGCGGTGGCGCCCGAGCTGCCCCTGGACCGGCCCCGGCGCGGCGAGGAGGCGGGCGAGGGCGCCGTCCACACCTTCACCGTTCCCGCCCCCCTCACCGCGCGGTTGCGCGACCTCGCCAGAGAGCGGCACAGCACCCTCCACACCGCCCTGGTCGCCGCCACCCAGGCCCTGCTGGCCCGCTGGTCCGGCCAGGACGACATCACCGTCGGCTCCCTCACCCCCGGCCGGTCCCGCACCGACCTCGAACGGACCGTCGGGTTCTTCGTGAACACCGTCGTGCTGCGCACCCCGGTCGACGCGTCCGGCTCCTTCCGCGACCTGCTCGCGAAGACGGCCGGCACGGTCAACGACGCCTTCGCGCACGGCGACACGCCGTTCGAGCGGATCGTGGAGGCGGTGGGCGCAGCCCGCGAGGCGGGCCGCAACCCGCTGTTCGACGTGATGGTCCTGCTGCACCCCGACCCGCCCGCCGCGACCGCCCCGCGCTCCCTCGCCACCAGCCCGGTCACCGTGCCCCGGCAGGCGGCCACCTTCGACCTGAGCATCGAGTTCGTGCCGGACGGTGCGGGTCTGACCGGTCTGCTGGAGTACCGCACCGACCTGTTCGACCCGGCCACGGCCGAGCGGCTCGCCGGACAGCTGCTGCGCCTGCTGGAGGGCGCCGCCGAGGCCCCGGACCGCCCGCTGGGCAGTCTGCCCCTGCTGTCCGGGGACGAGATACGGCGTGTCGTCCACGACTGGAGCGCCGGCCCGCACCACCCCGTGGACGACATCACCTACCCGGAGATCTTCGAGCGCCGCGCGGCCCGCACGCCCGACGCCCTCGCCCTCGTCGCGGGCGGCGAACGGCTGGACTACGCCACGCTCAACGCCCGCGCCAACCGGCTCGCCCACCACCTCATCGCGCTCGGCGCAGGCCCCGAGCGGCTGGTCGCGCTGCGGCTGCCGCGCACCGCCGACATGATCGTCGCGATCCTCGCCGTCTGGAAGTCCGGCGCCGGTCATCTGCCGCTGGACCCGGCCCTTCCCGAAGAACGCGTCCGGTACCTGCTGGACGACGCCCGCCCGGCCCTGGTCCTGGACGAGGCCGCCCTGCGTGCCGTCCCCGCGACCGCCCCGGACAGCGACCCCACCGACGCCGACCGGCGCGCCCCGCTGGACCCCGACCACCTCGCGTACGTCATCCACACCTCCGGCTCCACCGGCCGCCCCAAGGGCGTCGCCGTGTCCCACCGCTCGGCGGCGCACCTGCTGGCCGCGCACCGGGCCGGCTTCGTCGCCGAGGCGGGCGGCGGCCCGCTGCGGGTGGCGCTCACCGCCTCCTTCTCCTTCGACACCTCCCTCGAAGGCGTGCTGCTGATGGCCGACGGCCACCCGCTGCACCTGGTCGACGAGACGACCCGGATGGACCCGGCCGCCCTGGTCGCGTACGTCGTCGAGCACCGTGTCGACTTCCTCGACGTCACCCCGTCGTACCTGCGCCAGCTGCTGCCCGCCGGACTGCTCACCGACCCCCGGCACCACCCCCGGGTCCTCATGCTCGGCGGCGAGGCGGTCGGGTCCGCGCTCTGGCGTGAGCTGGCCGCGCACCCGGACGTGACCGCCCACAACTTCTACGGCCCCACCGAGTGCACGGTCGACGCGCTGTCCTGCCGTATCGACGGCGGCGACCGCCCGCTGGTCGGCCGCCCCCTGCCCGGCGTGCGGGCCTATGTGCTGGACGACCGGCTCCAGCCGGTGCCGCCCGGTGTCGGCGGCGAGCTGTACCTCGCGGGCGCCCAGCTGGCCCGGGGCTACACCGGCCGCCCCGGCCTGACCGCCGCCCGCTTCCCCGCCGACCCCTACGGGCCGCCCGGCACCCGCATGTACCGCACCGGCGACCTGGCCCGCTGGACCGCCGACGGCCGCCTGGACTACCTCGGGCGCGCCGACGACCAGGTCAAGGTGCGCGGCCACCGCATCGAGCCCGGCGAGATCGAGGCCGCCCTGCATGCGCTGCCCGGCATCGCCGCCGCCGCGGTCGTCGCCGTCCCCGACGCGCACGGCCACACCCGCCTCGCCGCGTACGTCGTCCCCGCGCCAGGCGCGCCCCGGCCCGCCCCCGCCGATCTGCGGGCGGCCCTGCGCCGCGTCCTGCCCGATCCGCTGGTGCCCTCCTCGTTCACCCCGCTGGACGCGCTGCCGCTGACCACCAGCGGCAAGCTGGACCGCCGTGCCCTGCCCGCGCCCGAAAGCCCCGACCGGGAGCGGGAGTTCGTGGCCCCGCGCACCCCGGAGGAGGAGACGCTCGCCACCGTCTGGGCCGAGGTGCTCGGAGTGGACCGGGTGGGCGTCACCGACAACTTCTTCGAGCTGGGCGGCGACTCGATCCTGAGCATCCAGGCCGTCTCCCGGGCCCGCGCGGCGGGCCTCAGGATCGGCTCGCAGGACGTCTTCCGCCACCAGACGGTCGCCGACCTGGCCGCCGCCGCGACCCGGCGCACCGCCGACCTGCCCGCCCCCCGGCGCCCGCAGGAGGACGGGCCCGCCCCGCTCACCCCGGTCCAGGAATGGTTCCTCGCCACGCACGGCCCGCTGCGGCACTTCAGCATGTCGATGCTGCTCGACCTGCCCCACGACCTCGACGAGCGGGCACTGGAACGGGCGCTGGACGCCGTCGTCGACCGGCACCCCGCACTGCGCGCCCGGTTCACCCGCACCGGGGAGACCTGGCGGCAGCACCCCGGCACCGGCCCGGCCACCGGCCTGCTGACCCGGTACGGCCCCGGGACCCCGCCCGCCGAGGCCGCCGACGCCGCCCGCGCCGCCCTGGACCCGGCCACCGGAACCCTGCTGCGCGCGGCCCTGCTCACCGGCGGGGAACGCCCGCGACTGTTCGTCACCGCCCACCACCTGGCCGTCGACAGCGTCTCCTGGCGGGTCCTGCTCGCCGACCTGGAACAGGCCTACCGGCAGGCCGTGGCGGGGGAGGAGCCCCGGCCGGAGCCCGAACACACCCCGTTCGCCGACTGGGCGCGCCGGCTGGCCGAGCGGGTGCGGGCCGGTGACCTGGACGACGACCTGCCCCACTGGACGGAGGAAACCGCGCGACCGCGCACCCCGCTCCCCGTCGACCTCCCCGGCACCCCGCTCGCCGGGTCCGTACGCACCGTCCGCACCCGGGTGGACCGCGCCACCACCGAGGCGCTGCTGCGACGCGTGCCGGGCGTCTACCGCACCCAGGTCAACGACGTGCTGCTGAGCGCGCTGGCCCGGGTGCTGGCCGACTGGACGGGCGAGGACCGGGTGACCGTCGCCCTGGAGGGCCACGGCCGGGAGGAGGAACCGGCCGAGGGCGCCGATCTGTCCCGCACGGTCGGCTGGTTCACCACCCAGTACCCGGTCACCCTGACGCCGGCGGGCCCGGCCGACTGGGGGGCCACGCTCAAGGCCGTCAAGGAACGGCTGCGGGCGGTGCCCCGCCGTGGTCTGAGCTACCAGGCGCTGGGCCACCTCCGCTCCCCCCGGCCAGAAGCGAGGGCCCTCGGCGAACTCCCGCTGCCCCAGGTGTGCTTCACCTACCACGGCCAGTGGGAGGCGCCCGCCGGCGGGGACTTCGCGCCCGTCACCGACGTGCCCGGCCGGGACATGGACCCCGGCGCGCCACTGGACCACCTCCTGGACGTCTCCGCCCTGGTCGCCGACGGCGAGCTGGAGATCACCTGGCACTACAGCGACCAGGTGCACCGGGCCGACACCGTACGGCGGTTGGCCGACGGGATGGTGCGGGCGCTCGCCGCCGTCGCCGAGCACTGCGCCCGGCCCGGCGCGGGCGGCCGCACCCCCTCCGACTTCCCGCTGGCCCGCCTGGACCAGGCCGGTGTGGACCGCCTGGCCGGCGACGGCCGGGACGTGGAGGATCTGCTGCCGCTCACCCCGCTCCAGGAGGGCATGCTCTTCCACCGGCTGGTCGGCGGACCGGACGACGTGTACGTCGACCAGGCCGCCCTGCTGCTGGAGGGGGTGAGCGACCCCGACGCCCTCGCCCTGGCCTGGCAGCGCGTGACCGACCGCACCCCCGCCCTGCGCACCTCGGTGGTGTGGGAGGACGTGCCGGTGCCGCTCCAGGTCGTGCACCGCCACGTCACCGTGCCCGTCGAGCAGGTCGACTGGCGGGACGTGGACCCGGGGGAGCGGCCCGAGCGGCTGGACCGGCTGCGCGCCGACGACCTCGCGCGCGGCCTGGACCTCGGCACGGCCCCCCTGATGCGGCTCACCCTCGTCCGGCTGCCCGAGGCCCGGCTCCAGCTCCTGTGGACCTCCCACCATCTGATCCTGGACGGCTGGAGCCTGGCCCAGGTGCTCACCGACGTCTTCGAAGAGTACGCGGCGCTCACCACCGGCGCCGAGCCCCGGCCCCCGGCACGGCGGCCGTTCGCCGACTACGTGCGCTGGCTGGCCGGCCAGGACACCGAGGCCGCACGCGCCCACTGGCGGACCGTCCTCGCCGGGTTCGCCACCCCCACCCCGCTGCCCGCCGACCGCGTCCGCCGCCCGGGCCACGAGACCCGCTCAGCGGGCGTGCACACGGCCGGGCTCTCCGACGAGGTCTCGGCCCGGCTGACGCGCACCGCCCGCGCGGCCGGCCTCACCCTCGGCACCGTGGTGCAGGGCGCCTGGGCGCTGCTGCTGTCCCGCTACGGCGCCGAGCCGGACGTGCTGTTCGGGACCACCGTCTCCGGACGCCCCGACGACCTGCCCGGCGTCGAGTCGATGGTCGGCATGTTCATCAACACCCTGCCCACCCGCGTCCGCGTGGACGGCGGCCGCAGCGCCGCCGCCTGGCTCCGGGAGCTACAGGAGGCGCAGGCCGAGGCACGGCGGTTCGCGACGGTGTCCCTCGCCGAGCTGACCTCGCTGAGCGACGTGCCCGCCGGCAGCCCGCTGTTCGACAGCATGGTGGCCTTCGAGAACTACCCCTTCGACCAGGCACGTTCCGCCGGCACCGGCATACGCCTCGCCGACGTCTCGGCCCGCGACGCCACCAACTACGCCCTGGTGCTGCGCGCTTACCAGGGCGAGCGGTTCGGCTTCGACCTGGCCTACGACCCCGGGCTGTTCGACGCCCCGACCGTGCGCGCCCTCGCCGACCGGCTGTGCCTGCTGCTCACCGAGCTGGCCGACGACCCCGACCGGCCCGTGCGCGCGCTCGCCTGGACGACCGCCGAGGAGCGGCGGCGGATGCTGGCCGACTGGAACGGCACCGAGGAGGGCCGGCCCTCCGACACCCTGGACGCCCTCTTCGCCGCCCAGGCCGCCCGCACCCCCCACGCCGAGGCCGTCACCTGCGGCGCCGACCGGCTCGACTACGCCACCCTGGACGAGCGTTCAGGACAGCTCGCCCACCGGCTCGCCGAACTCGGCGCCCGACCCGAGACGTTCGTGGCGCTCGCGCTGCCCCGCTCCACCGACCTCGTCGTGGCCGTCCTCGCCGTCCTCAGGACCGGCGCCGCCTACCTGCCCATCGACCCCGCGCTGCCCGCCGAACGCGTCCGGGACCTGCTCGCCGACGCCCGCCCGGTGACACTGGTGACCACCGCCGGGACCGCCGTCGAGACGACCGTGCCGCTCCTGCCGCTGGACGACCCCGAAGTCCGCGCCGACCTGGCCCGCCGCCCCGCCGACGGTCCGGCACGCCGCGCGCTGCCCGAGAGCCCCGCGTACGCCATCTACACCTCCGGCTCCACCGGCCGCCCCAAGGGTGTCGTCGTCCCGCACGCCAACGTGGTCCGGCTGTTCACCCGCACCCGGCACTGGTTCGGCTTCGGCCCCGACGACGTGTGGACCCTGTTCCACTCCTACGCCTTCGACTTCTCGGTGTGGGAGCTGTGGGGCCCGCTGCTGCACGGCGGCCGGCTCGTGATCGTACCCGAGGACACCGCCCGCTCCCCGGAGGACTTCCTGCGCCTGCTCGCCGACGAACAGGTCACCGTCCTCAACCAGACCCCCTCCGCCTTCTACCCGCTGATCCGCGCCGACGCCGAACTGCCCGACGTCAGCGCCCGCTTGGCGCTGCGCACGGTGATCTTCGGCGGCGAGGCGCTGGACGTGAGCCGGCTCGCCGACTGGTACGCCCGCCACCCGGACACCGCGCCCCGCCTGGTGAACATGTACGGCATCACCGAGACCACCGTGCACGTCACCCACACCGGACTGGACCGCCGGGCGGCCCGAGCCGGTACCGCCGGCCCCATCGGCACCGGCATCCCCGACCTGCGGCTCTACGTCCTCGACGAAGGCCTGCGGCCGGTGCCGCCCGGCGCCGTCGGCGAGCTGTTCGTCGCCGGCCAGGGCCTGGCGCGCGGCTATCTGAACCGGCCCGGCCTCACCGCGACCCGCTTCCTCGCCGACCCGTTCGGCCGGCCCGGCACCCGTATGTACCGCACCGGCGACCGTGCCCGCTGGCGGGCCGACGGCACCCTGGAGTACCTGGGCCGCGCCGACCAGCAGGTGAAGATCCGCGGCTACCGCATCGAACCCGGGGAGATCGAGGCCGCCCTGCACCGCCACCCGGACGTGGGCGCGGCCACCGTCGGCGTGTACGAGGACACCGCCGGGACGCGCCGGCTGGTCGCGCATGTCGTCGGCACCGGCAGCGGCGACCGTGCCGTACCGCCCCCGCCCGCCGCCGAACTCCGCGCCCACCTGGAGGCGTTGCTGCCCGCGCACATGGTCCCGGCCGCCTATGTTCCGATGTCCGCGCTGCCGCTCACCGCCAACGGCAAGCTCGACCGGCGCGCCCTGCCCGCGCCCGGCCCCGACGGCTTCGCCGCCGACGGCACACGGACCCCGCCGCGCACACCGGCCGAGCGGCTCGTCGCCGCCGCGTGGGCGGACGTCCTGGACACCGGGGAGGTCGGCGCCGACGACGACTTCTTCGCCCTCGGCGGCGACTCCATCCTCGCCGTCCGCGTCACCTCCCGGCTGCGCGCCGCCTTCGGCAGGGACGTCTCACCCCGGCTGCTGTTCACCCACTCCACGCTGTCCGCCCTCGCGGCCGCGCTGGGTGAACCCCGGGGCGAAGGCACCGCCGACACCATCCCGGCCGGCGACCCGGACACCCCGGCGCCCCTGTCGTACGCCCAGCAACGCCTGTGGTTCCTCGACCGGTTCGAGCCGGGCAGCACCGAGTACACGACCCTGTCCGTGCTGCGGCTGCGCGGCCCGCTCGACACCGCCGCCCTGCGCACCGCCCTGGACGGCCTGGTCGCCCGGCACGAGGCCCTGCGCACCACGTTCACCGAACAGGGCGGCCAGGCCCGGCAGTCGGTCCACCCGCCCCGGCCCGTGGACCTCCGGGTGGACGACCTCGCGGACATCGCCGCTTCGGACGGCCGCACGGACACGGCTGCCGTGGACGGCCGAGCGGACGCCGTCGCCTCGGGCGGCGACGCGGAACCCGCCGCAGTGGACGGCCGCGCGGTCACCGCTCCGGGCGCCCGTAGCGACACCGCCGCCCTGGACAGCCTCCTGGCGCGCGAGGCCGCCCCCCCCCCTTCGACCTGGCCGCCGGGCCGCTGTTCCGGGTGCGCCTGGTCCGGTGCGCCGCCGACGAGCACGTTCTCGTCCTGGCCCTGCACCACATCGTCACGGACGGCTGGTCCGCCGGCGTGCTGGCCCGGGACCTCGGCGAGCTGTACGCGGCGGCCCTGGAGGACCGCCGTCCCGACCTGCCGGCCTTCCCCCTCCGCTACGCCGACTACGCCTCCTGGCAGCGCGCCCGCGCCGAGCGGGCCGAGGCCGAACTGGCCCACTGGCGCCGGGCGCTGGACGGTGTGACCCCGCTGGAGCTGCCCACCGACCGGCCGCGCCCGGCCGTCCGCACCCGCGACGGCGCCCTGGTGACCTTCACCCTGCCCGCCGCGCTGACCGAGCGGTTGCGCGAGCGGGGCCGGGAGGCCGACGCCACCCTCTACATGACACTCGTGACGGCCTGCCAGATCCTGCTCGCCCGCTGGGCGGACCAGGAGGACGTCACCGTCGGCACCGTCACCGCCGGCCGGGAGCGGCCCGAACTGCACGACATGGTCGGCATGTTCGTCAACACGCTCGTGCTGCGCACACGGGTCCGCGCCGAGCTGCCCTTCCGGGACCTGCTGGCCGAGGTGCGCACCACCGTCCTGGACGCGTTCGCCCACCAGGAGCTGCCGTTCGAGCGTGTGGTGGACGCCCTCCAGCCCGAGCGGGACACCAGCCGTACCCCGCTGTTCCAGGTCATGGTCGCCCTGCACAACCTCGGCGCCGAGCCGCCCCGGCTGCCCGGGCTGGCGGTGGAGCCGGTGACCCCACCGGTCCGCAACGCCACCTTCGACCTCGCCTTCGACTTCGCGGAGACCGACGGCGGCCTCACCGGCTACCTGGAGTACAACACCGGGCTCTTCGACGCCGACACCGCCGAACGTCTGGCCGCCCGGCTGCGCGTCCTGCTGGAGGCCGCCGCCGAGGACCCGGAGCGGGCCGTGGGCCGCCTGCCGCTGATGACCGACGACGAGCGGCGGCAGGTGCTCCGGTACGGGCAGGGCGCCCGACTGCCCGAACCGGACACCACCTTCCCCGCCCTGTTCGAGGCCCGGGCCGCCCGCACCCCGCACCACACCGCCCTGGCGGCCGGGGACACCACCCTGGACTTCGCCGCGCTGAACGAGCGCGCCAACCGGCTGGCCCACCACCTCATCGCCCAGGGCGCCGGCCCCGAGGACGTGGTCGCCGTACGGCTCCCGCGCACCGCCGACCTGGTGGTGGCGCTCCTCGCGGTCCTCAAGGCGGGGGCGACCCTGCTCTGCCTGGACCCCGAACTCCCCGAGGAGCGAGCGGACTTCCTGCTCGGCGACGCCCGGCCGCACACCCTGCTGACCGGCCTCGGCGAGGTGCCCTGGGACCGGCTCCCCGCCCACGACCCGGCCGACGCCGACCGCGTCCGGCCCCTGCTGCCCGAGCACACGGCGTACATCGTCTACACCTCCGGCTCCACCGGCCGCCCCAAGGGCGTCGCCGTCGAGCACCGGCACCTCGTCAACCTGTGCCACGACCACCGGGCGGCCCTGCTCGCCCCGCACACCGACGGCGGGCGGCGGCTGCGGGCCGCGCTCAGCGCCTCCTTCTCCTTCGACACCTCCTGGGAGGGGCCGCTGCTCCTCGCCCTCGGCCACGAGGTCCACCTCGTCGACGAGGACGTACGCCTGGACCCGCAGGCCTTCTGCGCCCAGGTCGCCGAACACCGCCTCGACCTCGTGAACGTCACCCCGTCCTTCCTGCGCGAACTCACCGCCGCCGGCCTGCTCGCCCCCGGCCGCCACCACCCGCGCCTGCTGCTCGTCGGCGGCGAGGCCGTCACCCCGGCCGACTGGCGCGAACTCGTGCGCGCCGAGAAGGAGTCGGGTGTGGCCGTGTACAACATGTACGGCCCCACCGAGTGCACCGTCGACGCCGTCTACGGCCGCTGCGCCGACCGGCCCGAGCGTCCGGTCATCGGCCGACCAGGCGGCAACCTGCGCGCCTACGTCCTCGACGGTGCCCTGCGCCCGGTGCCGCCCGGAGTGCCCGGCGAGCTGTACCTGGCCGGGGCCCAGGTGGCCCGTGGCTATCCGCACCGGCCCGGTTTCACCGCCGCCCGCTTCCTCGCCGACCCGTTCGGGGCGCCGGGGGAGCGGATGTACCGCACCGGGGACCGGGCCCGCTGGGACCGGGACGGGCTGCTGGAGTTCCTGGGCCGGGTGGACGAGCAGGTCAAGATCCGCGGGTTCCGTATCGAGCCCGGCGAGGTGGAGACCGCCCTCCTGGACCACCCGGACGTCGCCGACGCCGCGGTCGCCGCGCGCGAGCACGCCGGCCGTCTCATGCTCGTCGGCTACGTGGTGCCGTCCGCCGGCCGCGTCCCGTGCGCCGACGAACTGCGCCTCGCCCTGCGCCGTACCCTGCCCGACCACATGGTGCCCGCCGCGTTCGTCCCGCTGGCCCGCATCCCCCGCACCACCAGCGGCAAGACCGACCGACGGGCCCTGCCCGCACCGCCCGCGCAGCCCGACAGCAGCACCCCGTACGTCACCCCCCGGCCCGGCACGGAGGAGCGCCTGGCCGCGATCTGGGCTCAGGTGCTCGGCGTCGAACGGGTCGGCGCGCGCGACAACTTCTTCACGCTCGGCGGCGACTCCATCCTGAGCATCCAGATCGTCTCCCGCGCCCGGCAGGCGGGCCTCGCCCTCACCACCAAGGACGTCTTCCGCCACCAGACCGTCGCCGAACTCGCCCTGCGGGTACGGGAGTCCCATCCGAGCCCAGCCGTCACCGAGGAGACCGGCGAGGCGCCGCTGACGCCGATCCAGCACTGGTACCTGGACGGCCGCGACCCCGGGCAGCGGCTCCGGTTCACCATGACCCAGCGCCTGGAACTCGCCGTCGGCACGGACGGGTCCGCGCTTCGGACCGCTGTCGACGCCCTCGTGCACCACCACGCCGCCCTGCGCACCCGGTTCCGGCACTCCGCCGGCGGCTGGCGCCAGGAGGTGCTGCCCGAGACCCCGGACGGCGTCTTCACCCGGCACGACGTCACCGGGCTGGACGACACGGCGGTCGAGAGCGAGGTCCAGCGGCTCACCGAGGAGGCACAGACCGCGCTCGACCCCGTCGAGGGCCGGGTCGTCCGCGTCCTGTTCTTCGACCGTGGCCCACAGCGGGAGGGCCAACTTGTCGTCACCGCCCACCACTTGGTGATCGACGGGGTGTCCTGGCGCATCCTGCTCGCGGACCTGGAGACCGCCCACCGGACGGCGGCGGCCGGCCGGCCCGTCGAGCTGCCCACCACGGGCACCTCCTACGTCACCTGGGCCGCCCGGCTCGACCGGCACACCCGCTCCGGCGCCCTGGACGCCGACCTGCCCTACTGGACGCGCACCTGCGCGGCCCCGGCCGAGCTGCCCGCCGGACGGCCCGGCCCCCACACCCACGGCACCGCCGCCACCCTCACCGTCACGCTGGACGCGGAGACGACCGACGCCCTGCTGCGGCAGGTCCCGGAGGCCTACCGCACCCAGGTCAACGACGTCCTGCTCAGCGCCCTCGGCCGCACCCTGGCCCGCTGGTGCGGGCGCGACACCGTCCTGCTCGGCGTGGAGGGACACGGCCGGGAGGACCTGTTCGCGGACGTCGACCTGGCGCGGACCGTCGGCTGGTTCACCGCCGAGTTCCCGCTCGCGCTGCGCGTCGACCCGGACGCCGGCTGGCACGACACCCTCCGCTCGGTCAAGGAACAGCTGCGCGCGGTGCCGCTGCGCGGCCTGAGCCACGGCGCCCTGCGCCACCTCGTGCCCGGCAGCCCGCTCGCCGGCGCCCCCGCCCCCCGCGTCGGCTTCAACTACCACGGCCAGTGGGACGCGGACGGCACCGGCGGGCTCCTGCGCGGCGCCCTGCCCCCGGCCGGCCGGGACACCGACCCGGACGAACCCCGTCCCTACCTGCTGGACGTCACCGGAGTGGTCCAGCGGGGCCGTCTCGAACTCGGCTGGACCTACCCGGCGGCCGTCTACGACCAGGCCACCGTCCGCCGGCTCGCCGAGGAGACGGTCGCGGCCCTGCGGGACATCGTGGCGCACTGCGCCCGTCCCGGAGCGGGCGGCCGTACCCCCTCCGACTTCCCGCTCGCCGGCCTCGGCCAGGAGCAGCTGGACCGGCTCGTCGGCACCGGCGGGCAGGCCGAGGACGTCCTGCCGCTCACCCCGCTCCAGTCCGGCATGCTCTTCCACGGCCTCGTGGACAGCGAGCACGCCTACTTCGACCGTACGGCCGTACGCCTGTCCGGCGTCGCGGACCCGCGCGCGTTCGCCGCCGCCTGGCAGCAGGTCGCCGACCGCACCCCGGCGCTGCGCAGCAGCGTGCACTGGCAGGGTCTGCCCCACCCGGTCCAGGTGGTCCACCGGCGCGCCGAGCTGCCCGTCACCCACCTCGACTGGCGGACGCTCACACAGGAGCGGCGCGCGGAGGCCACCGAGCGGCTGCTCGCCGAGGACCGCGCGGCGGGCATGGACCTCACCGCCGCGCCGCTGACCCGCCTCACCCTGGCCGCCCTGCCCGGCGACGAGGTGCTGCTGCTCTGGTCGACGCACCACATCGTCCTCGACGGCTGGAGCACCGGTCAGCTGCTCACCGAGGTCTGCGAGCGCTACGCCGCCCTCACCGGCGGCCCGGACCCGGCACCCCCGGTACGGCGGCCCTTCGCGGACTTCCTGCACTGGCTGCGCGAGCAGGACGAGCAGGCGGCCGAGCGGTACTGGGCCGACGCCCTGGCCGGGTTCACCGCCCGCACCCCGCTGCCGTACGACCGCACGCCCGCCGAGGCCCACCGCGCCCGCTCCGCCGCCGCCGTCCACCACGAGCTGGACGCGCGGGTCTCGCGCCGGCTGCGGGAGACCGCCGCCCGCGCCGGGCTCACCGTCAACACCGTGGTGGAGGGCGCCTGGGCGCTGCTGCTGGCCCGCTCCGGCGGCCGGGACGACGTGGTGTTCGGCACCACGGTGTCCGGCCGCCCGGCCGAACTGCCCGGCGTCGAAGGCATGATCGGCATGTTCATCAACACCGTGCCGACCCGTGTCCGCGTCCCCGCCGGGCCCGTGCTGCCGTGGCTGCGCGGTCTCCAGGAACGGCAGAGCGACGCCCGCCGCTTCGACTTCCTCTCCCTGCCCCGCGTCCAGGCCGTCAGCGACGTCCCGTCCGGCGAGCCGCTGTTCGACAGCATGGTGGTGTTCGAGAACTACCCCGTGGACGAGTCGGCCACGGCCCGCACGGGCGTCCGCGTCGAGGAGGTGCGCGCCGACGACGCCACCACCTTCCCCTGGTGCCTCCGCGCCCACCTCGCCGAACGGCTCGCCTTCGACCTGGCCTACGACCCCGCCCTGTTCGACGCCGCGACCGCCGAGCGCGCCGCCGACCGGCTGGCGGCCCTGCTCGCCGCCCTCGCCGACGGGTTCGACACCGACCTGGCCGACCTGGACCTGCTCACCCCGGCCGACCGGGACCTGCTGGCCGCCTGGAACACCACCGCCCGCCGGGCCGCCCCGCGCAGCCCTGTGGACCTCTTCGCCGAGCGGGCCCGCCGCACCCCGGACGCGATCGCGGTCCGTGACGGCGAGCGCGAGCTGACCTGCCGGGAGCTGGCCGACTGGGCCGACGCGTTGGCGGCCAGGCTGGTGGCCGAGGGGTTGCGGGCCGAGGACCGGGTGGCGCTGCTGCTGGACCGCTCCGCCGAACTCGTCGTCGCCCAGCTCGCCGTGCTCATGGCCGGCGGCGCCTACGTCCCCGTCGACACCCGGGCCCCCGAGGAGCGCCGCCGCACCCTGCTCGCCCAGGCGGGCGCGACCGTCCGGCTCACTGCGGCCGAGGTGACCGCCGCCCGCACCGCCGCCCGCACCGGCGTCGGCACCGAGAAGGGGCGCACACCGGCCGCCGACCCCGACCGGCTGGCGTACGTGATGTTCACCTCCGGCTCCACCGGCCGGCCCAAGGCGGTCGCCGTACGGCACCGGGACGTGGCGGCGCTCGCCACCGACAGCCGGTTCGCCGACGGGGTGTGCGCGCGGGTGCTGCTGCACTCGCCGGTGGCCTTCGACGCCGCCACTTTCGAGGTGTGGGCGCCGCTGCTGAACGGCGGCTGCGTGGTCGTGGCCCCGGGCGGCGGCGTGGACGCGGCCCTGGTGCGCCGGCTGGCCGCCGACGGCGAACTGACGGCCCTGTGGCTGACCGCCGGACTGTTCCGGCTGCTCGCGCAGGACGCGCCCGAGTGCTTCCGGGGCCTCGCCCAGGTGTGGACCGGCGGTGACGTCGTCCCCGCCCCGGCCGTGCGCCGGGTGCTGGCCGCCTGCCCCGGCCTGACCGTCGTGGACGGCTACGGCCCCACCGAGACCACCACCTTCGCGACCTCCTGCGCCCTCACCGACCCGGCGGACGTGCCCGGCACCGTCCCCATCGGCCACCCGCTGGACGACATGCGGGTGCACGTCCTCGACGCCCGGCTGCGGCCCGTGCCGCCGGGCTGCCCCGGAGAGCTGTACGTGGCCGGCGAGGGCGTCGCCCGCGGCTATCTGGGCCGCCCCGGCGACACCGCGGCCCGCTTCCTCGCCGACCCCTACGGCCCGCCCGGTGCCCGGATGTACCGCACCGGCGACCTGGCCCGGCGGCGGCCGGACGGCACCGTCGAGTTCCTGGGCCGCGCCGACCATCAGGTGAAGATCCGGGGCTTCCGGGTGGAGCCCGGCGAGGTCGAGGCCGCCCTCGCCGCCCACCCGGGCGTCGTCGACGTGGCCGTGGTGGCCCGCGAGGACCGGCCCGGCGCCAAGCGGCTCGTGGCCTATGTCGTCGGACCGGCCGGGCAGAACGGCGAGGAGCTGCGGGACTTCGCCGCCCGCACCCTGCCCGACTACCTCGTCCCCGGCGCCGTCGTCCCGCTCACCGCCCTCCCGCTCAGCCGCAACGGCAAGGTCGACCGCACGGCCCTGCCCGCGCCGGAAGCCCTGCCCGGCCGCGCGCGGGTCGAGCCCCGCACCGAGGTCGAGCGCCGCACCGCGGCCGTCTTCGGGGAGGTGCTGGGCAGCGAACCGCCCGGTGCGGAGGACGACTTCTTCCAGCTCGGCGGCGACTCGATCCTCAGCATCCGGCTCGCCTCCCGGCTCGCCGAGACCTTCGACACCGACGTCACCCCGCGCGCGGTGTTCACCCACCCCACCCCGGCCGGACTGGCCCGGCTGCTCGACGCCCGGCAGGGCACCGGCCGGTCGGCGATCGTCCCGGCCGCCCGGGACGGGGCCGCGCCGATGTCGTACGCCCAGCAACGCCTGTGGTTCCTGGAGGAGTTCGCACCTGGCGGCGCCGAGTACGTGACCGCGCTCGCCCTCCGGCTGCGCGGCACCCTGGACACCGGCGCTCTCCGCGCGGCCCTCACCGCCCTGGTGGCCCGGCACGAGTCGCTGCGCACCACCTTCGACAGCGTCGACGGGCACGGCGTCCAGCGCGTCCACCCGCCCCACGACGTGCCGCTGCCCGTGCGCGACCTGTCACAGGCCGCCGACCCCGAGTCCCGCCTGCGCGGGCTGCTCGCAGAGGAGCGCTCCCGCCCCTTCGACCTGCGTCAGGGACCGCTGCTGCGCACCGGCCTGATCCGGCTGGCCGAGAACGACCACGTGCTCACCCTCACCCTGCACCACATCGTCACCGACGGCTGGTCCAGCTCCGTCCTGCTCGGCGACCTCGCCCACCTCTACCGCGCCGAACTCGGGTCCGTAAAAGGAGACCTGCCGCCGCTGCCGGTGCAGTACGCCGACTACGCCCGCTGGCAGCGCGGCGCCGGGGACGCCGGCGCGGACGAGCATCTCGCCTACTGGAAGCGGCAATTGGCCGACACGGCACCGCTGGAGCTGCCCACCGACCGGCCCCGGCCGCCGGTGCGCACCAGCCCCGGCGCGACCACCCGGCTGGTGGTGCCCGCCCCGACCGCCCGGCGGCTGACCCGGCTCGCCCGGGACCACGGCACCACCCTGTTCACCACGCTCGTCGCCGCCGCCCAGGCCTACCTCGCCCGGCTCACCGGCGCCGAGGACATCACCGTCGGCACCGTCACCTCGGGCCGCGACCGGCCCGAGACCCAGGCGCTCGTCGGGTTCTTCGTCAACACCCTGGTGCTGCGCTCCCGGGCCGAGGCCGAGGAGCCCTTCACCGGGTTCCTCACCGCCGTACGGCAGACCGTCCTCGACGCCTTCGCCCACCAGGACGTGCCGTTCGAACGGGTCGTGGACGAGGTCGACCCGGTCCGCGACACCAGCCGCAGTCCCCTCTTCCAGGTCATGGTCGTCCTCCAGAACAGCCCGGCCGCCGGTCTCGACCTGCCCGGCCTCGACGTCACCGACGTCGAACCCGAGTCCGAGCAGGCCGCGTTCGACCTCACCCTGGAGTTCGCCGAGACCGACGGCGGAGCCCTGCACGGCCTGCTCACCTACAACACCGACCTGTTCGACCCGGCCACCGCCGAACGGATGGCCGGACAGCTCGGCACCCTGCTGCACGCCGTCGCCGAGGACCCGGACCGGCCGCTCGGCGCGCTGCCGCTGACCTCCGACGACGAGCTGAAGACCCTGCTGGACCAGGGCCTCGGCACCTTCCGTCCGGTGCCCGAGACGACCCTGCCCGCCCTGTTCGAACGGCAGGCGGCCCGTACCCCGGACGCGGTCGCGCTGGTCGACGGCGACCGGGAGCTGACCTACGCGGAGGTGGACCGGGCGGCCAACCGGCTGGCCCACCGGCTCCTCCGGGACGGCGTCGGACCGGAGCGCGTGGTCGCCCTCGCGCTGCCCCGCTCGGCGGCGACGGTCGTGGCCCAGCTCGCCGTCGCCAAGGCCGGCGGCGCCTTCCTGCCCGTGGACCCCGACTACCCGCCGCGGCGAAGGGAGTTCATGATCCGGGACGCGGGCGCCCACCTGGTCCTCGGCGACCCGGCCGAGGTGTGGACCGCCGACGGGCCGGACACGTCACCCACGGACACCGACCGCACCGCGCCCCTCACTCCCGCCCATCCCGCCTACGTCATCTACACCTCCGGCTCCACCGGCACCCCCAAGGGCGTGGTGGTGACCCATCGCGGTCTCGCCTCCTTCGCCGCGGCGGCCGCCGAACAGTACGCGGCGGGCCCCGGCGACCGGGTCCTCCAGTTCGCCTCGCCCAGTTTCGACGCCTCCGTGCTGGAGCTGTGCGTCTCCCTGCTCAGCGGGGCCGCGCTGGTCACGGGCGAGGAAGGGCCGCTGGTCGGGGAGCGGCTGGCGGAGGTGCTCGCCGAGCGGCGCGTCAGCCACAGCCTGATCCCCCCGGCCGCGCTGGCCACCGTCCCGCCGGAGACCGCCGCCGCCCTGCCCCGTCTGCGCACGCTCATCGTGGGCGCCGAGGCCTGCCCGGCCGACCTCGTCGACACCTGGGCCCCCGGCCGCCGGATGATCAACTCCTACGGACCGACCGAGGCCACCGTCGTCGCCACCTGGACCGGCCCGCTCACCCCCGGCACCGGCACCCCGCCCATCGGCCGCCCCGCCGGCGGCATCCGCGTCCGCGTGCTCGACGCCGCCCTGCGTCCCGTACCGCCGGGCGTGACCGGGGAGCTGTACCTCGCGGGACCCGGTCTCGCCCGGGGCTACCTGGGCCGGCCGGGACTCACCGCCCAGCGGTTCGTCGCCGACCCGTACGGCGCGCCGGGGGAGCGGATGTACCGCACCGGGGATCTGGTCCGCTGGGCCCCGGACGGCCGGCTCCGGTTCGCGGGGCGCGCCGACGACCAGGTCAAGCTGCGCGGGTTCCGCATCGAGCCCGGCGAGATCGAGAGCGCGCTGCGGCGCAGCCCGCTGGTGCGGGACGCGGTCGTGGTCGTACGCGCGGGGGAGACGCCGGGGGCGCCGGCCCGGCTGATCGCTTACGTGGTTCCGGCGGAGGGGCCCGGTGTCGATGCGTCGGGCGGCGATCCGACGGCGGAGGGGCCCGCTGCCGATGCGTCGACCGCCGATCCGGCGGCGGAGGGGCCCGCTGCCGATCCGGCGGGCGGCGATCCGTCCGTTGCCGATCCGGCCATTGCCGATCGAGCCGTTGCCGATCGGTCCGTTGCCGATCGAGCCGCTGTCGATCGGCCCGTCGGTGAGTTGCGGCTGCCCGTCGGCGAGTTGCGGCTCCACCTGGCCGGGCTGTTGCCCCCGCACATGGTGCCGTCCGTCTTCGTGCCGCTCGACCGGCTGCCGCTCACCCCGAACGGCAAGACGGACCGGCGGGCGCTGCCCGCGCCCGGGCCCGCGCAGCACGCGGACGGCCCGAAGACCGCGCCGCGCACCGACACCGAACGCCGGATCGCCCGCATCTGGGCCGATGTGCTGGGCATCGAGGAGGTCGGCGCCGACGACAACTTCTTCGCGCTCGGCGGCGACTCCATCCTGAGCATGCAGGTCGTCTCTCGGCTGCGCCGCGACGGCCTGCACGTGGCCACGCGCGACCTGTTCACGCACCAGACCGTGGCCGAACTCGCCACCGTGGTCCGAGCCGCGCCCCTGCGGTCCGGGGACGGCCCGGTCACCGGCGAGGTGCCGCTCACCCCGATCCAGGAGTGGTTCCTGACCGCCCCCCGCGCCGCCCACCACCACTTCAACCAGTCGGCGCTGCTGGAACTCGACGGCACCCCCGACGAGCGGGCGCTGCGCGCCGCCCTCGACGCGCTGCTGGAGCACCACGACGCGCTGCGCATGCGGTTCACCCGGGACGCGGACGGCTGGCGTCAGTTCAACCCGCCACCCGCCGCCGGCCCCGGCATCCTCGTCCGGCACGACCTGACCGGGCTGTCCGCCGAGGAGGCCGACGCGGCCATGGCGAAGGCCGCCGACGAACTGCACGCGAGCTTCGACCTGGCCCGGGGCCCGCAGCTGCGCGCGGCCCTGTTCACCGGGGAGCCGGACCGGCCCGTGTTCCTCCTCCTCGTCGCCCACCACCTGGTCGTGGACGCCGTCTCCTGGCGCATCCTGCGCGACGACCTGGAGACCGCCTACCGGCAGGCCCTCCAGGGCGGACCGGTGACACTGGGGGAGCGCGGCACCAGCTTCCGCGCGTGGTCGCGGGGACTCGCCGCGTACGTCGCCGAGGGCGGCCTCGACCACGAACTGCCGTACTGGGAACAGGCGGTGGACACCGAACCGGCGCCACCCGAGCCCTCCGCCGCCGGACCGGCCGCCACGGTGAGCGTGGAACTCGGCGAGGAGGACACCACGGCCCTGCTGCGCTCGGCGCCCACCGCCTACCGCACCCGGGTCAACGACGTGCTGCTCGCCGCCCTCACCCTGGCGCTGGCCCGCTGGACCGGACGCGACCGGGTCCGCCTGGACCTGGAGGGCCACGGCCGCGAGGACCTGCTCGACGGGGTCGACCTGTCCCGCACCGTCGGCTGGTTCACCACCGTCCACCCGGTCGCCGTCCAGGTGCCCGACCCCGGCGATCTCGGCCCCGACCGCGACTGGCGGTCCCTGGTGAAGTCGGTGCGCCGCCAGTTGCGCGCCGTACCCGGCAACGGCATCGGCTTCGGCGCGCTGCGCACCTTCGGCCCGCCCGAGGTCCGCGAACGCCTCGGCGGCGGGGCGCACAGCCAGGTGGTGTTCAACTACCTCGGCCAGTGGGACGCCCGCCCGGAGACCGCGCGGGGCGGCCTGGTCCGCGCCGAACACGGCTCCTTCGGGCAGGACCACGACCCTCGGGACCCCGGCTCGCACCTGCTGGAGGTGGTGGGCGCGGTGCAGCACGGCCGGCTCGCCTTCACCTGGCACCACCGGCCCGGCGTCCACGACACGGCGACCGTGCGCCGGGTGGCCGGGGAGTTCGCCGAGGCCCTGCGCCACCTCGCCCGGCACGCCAGGGGAGGCCGGTGACGACCCTCAGGCTCCGCGAGCCTCCGCGCCGGCGCACCACCCGGCACGGGCCGCGCGCCCCTCGCGCCCCGACCGCCCACCGCTTCGCCCCAGCTCACCCGAACCGAACCCCCGAGGAGGCCGACATGGACGAGAACACCCGCTACCAGGTGCTGCGCAACGACGAGGAGCAGTACTCCCTCTGGCCCGTCGACATCGAGGTGCCCGCCGGCTGGCAGCCCGTCGGCAAGGAGGGCACCGAGGCCGAGTGCTCCGCCTACGTCGACGAGGTCTGGACCGACATGCGGCCCAAGAGCCTGCGCGAGCGCATGGAGAACGCCGGCGCCTGACGCCGGCGCGTCCACCACGACCGTCACGCCGGGCCGGCCCAGTACGGCCGGCCCGGCGTCTCCCCCCACTCCTCCGCCCCCACGCGTCGCCGGTCGCCCGGCACCCGCCGCACCGCATCACTCCCGAGGAGTCCGCCATGACGTCCGTCATGACCCCCGTCCTGCGCACCGAACGCCTGGAGTTCCTCCCCTACCGGCCCGAGCACGAGGACGCCTTCGTCGCCCTGCTGGGCGACGAGGAGGTGTGCCGCTGGATGGGCCAGGAACGCGTGCCCGAACCGCAGATCCGCGAGCTGTTCCGCGCCATCCTCACCGACGTCTACCCCCAGCGCCGCTTCGACGTGTGGGGCCTGTGGTTCGAGGGCGGCTACGTCGGCCACGCCGAGGTGAAGCCGACCGGCAACGTTGACGGCCATGAACTCGTCACCGCGCTCGCCCCCGGCTACTGGGGGCGCGGACTGGGCCGCGAGGCGGTACGCGGCCTCCTCCGGCACGCCGCCGACGACCTCGGACTCTCCGAGGCGTACGGCATGGTCGGCGCCGACAACGCCGCCAGCCTGACGATGTGCCGCCGCCTGGGCTTCCGCCACGTCCGGGACGTCGTGGCGGACGACGGTTCGGTCACCCAGCTGCTGGTCGTCTCCACCAGGGAGCCGACAGAGCCGGGGCAGACGGCGAGCGGCGAGGGGCCGGGCGCGACGGCGGCCGTCGAGGATCCCGTGTGAGTCTCGGGTCCGCCTGCCGCGGCCGACGCCGGCTCCGGCAGACCTGGTCGTCATCGCCGCCCTCGTCAGCGGCCGTCCTCGGCCAGGGCATCCGGACGATGTCCGCCCAGTGCGCCGTCACAGGGGCTGCGCGGGCGGCTCATACGCGCTGTAATGGCGACGTGGTGAGTGAGGGCGCTGCGATCAGCGGGACGAGAACGGCGCCGGAGCGTGCCGAAGCCGCCCTCGCGTCGCTGATGGCGTCGCCGCCGACCCCCGACCGGCTGCGCCGGGTCCTCGAACAGGCGCTCGTGTTCGCCGGTGCGTCGTTCGCCGGGGTGTACACGCCCGGCGACGACGCCACGCAGCTCTGCCTCGCCGAGTCGGCCGGCCTGCCCCGCACGCTGTACGGCCTCCGGGACTGCTACCCGGTCGCCGGCGCCTCCCCGGTCGCGGAGGCGCACCGCACCGGACGGCCGCGCTGGCTCGGCCCCGCCGAACTGGCCGCCGGCCCGGACTCCCGCCGTACCCCGTCCCCGGACTTCTCCGTGGCCGTCCTGCCGCTCGGCCCGGCGGACGGCGGCTGCCTGCTGGCCGTCGGTGAGCACCCCGGCGGCTTCGGCACCGACGACAGGGCCAGCCTGGAGCTGATCGCCCGCGCCGTCGCCGTACCCGCCCCGGCCGCCGCCGGTGACACCGGTGAGCTGCCCGAGGACGCCTTCAGCCTGGCCATGGACACCGGCCGGGTGGAGGTCGGCGAGGCGATCCTGCGGCTGTTCGGGATCGACCGGGAGACATTCGACGGCCGCGTGGAGACCCTGCTCGGCCGCGCGGTGCCCGAGGATCTGCCCGCGCTGATGTCGGTGGTCGAGGCCGACCACATGTCCATCGGCGACCGTGAGCTGGAGTTCCGCATCCTTCAGCCCGCCGGCCCGCCCAAGTGGCTGCGGCTGCGCGGCCGGCTGCTGCCCGGCGGCAAGGGCCGCTCCGCCCGGCTGGTCGGCACCGTCGCCGACGCCTCCACGCTGCGCTCCGACGTCACCGACGTCGCCCGCGTGCAGCGCCTGGCCGCCGCCCTCGCCACCGCCGGCACCGTCAGGGACGTCGGCCAGGCCGTCGTGGCCGCCCTGCGCAAGCCGTTGCGGGCCGACCGGATCGCCCTGGCCGAACTGGAGAACGACCGGCTGGTCGTCACCGTCCTCGACCCGCCGGAACCCGAGGCCTGGCCCGAGGTGTGGCGCAGCGAGTGGCGCACCGAATGGCCCGACGCGCCGGTGCGCGCCATGCCCACCCTGGCTGCCGCCCTGCGCGAGGGCCGCGCCAAGATCTGGCCCTCCGGCTCGGCGCTGGAGCCCGCCCTCGCCGAGGTCGGCCCGGGCGGCCTCGCCGTGCTGCCGCTGCCCGCGGGCAGCCGCATGGCGGGCGCCTGCCTGGTCGGCTGGGACCGCCCGCACGACTTCGCGCCCGACGAACGTGCCCTGCTCACCGCCTGCGCCGGCCTGACCGGCCAGGCCCTGCTGCGCGCCCACGCCTTCGACGCCGAGCACGAACTCGTCGGCATGCTCCAGCGCACCCTGCTGCCCCGCCGGCTGCCCCGGCTGCCCGGCGCGGTCGCCGTCGCCCGCTACCTGCCCACCACGGCCGGTCTGGAGGTCGGCGGCGACTGGTACGACGTGATCCCGCTGGCCGACAACCACGTCGCCCTGGTCATCGGCGACGTCCAGGGCCACAACGCGGGCGCCGCCACCCTGATGGGCCAGATGCGCACCGCGCTGCGCGCCTACGCCGTCGAGGGCCACTCCCCGGACGTGGTCGTCGCCCACGCCAACCGGCTGCTCCTGGACATGGAGACGGACCTGTTCGCGACCTGCGCCTACGTCGACGTCGACGTGGAGCAGGGCACCGCCTGGTGCGTACGCGCCGGGCATGTCCAACCCGTGCTGCGGCACCCGGACGGCACCGCCGAGATCGTGCTGGCCGAGGGCGGCCCCCCGCTCGGCGTCCTCTCCCAGGCCGAGTTCCCGATGACCCCGCTCCGGCTCCGGCCCGGCACCGTGGTCGCGCTGACCACCGACGGCCTGGTGGAGTCCCCCTCCGTCGACCTCGACGCCGGCATGGACCGCCTGGCCCGCGAACTGTCCGCCGCCGACCCCGCCCACCTGGGCCTGGTCGCCGACGCCCTGCTCTCCGGCGCCCACCGCGGCGACGACGTGGCGCTGCTGCTGATGCGCTACGACGGCCTGGCCGTACGGCCGCTGCGGGAGAGCTGGACGGTTTGGCGGGTACCGGAGGCGGTCCGGCACGCCCGCCGCTTCACCCGGCGCACCCTGCGCGCCTGGGGCCTGTCCCGGGACACGATCGACGTGGCCCTGCTGGTCGTCTCCGAACTCGTCACCAACGCCCTGGTGCACACCGGCGGCCAGGTCCGGCTCGACCTCAGCCTGGTCAACCACCGGCTGCGGCTCGCCGTCGCCGACTCCTCCCCGCGCAGCCCCGTCAAGCCGACCAGCATCGGCTGGGAGGCCACCGGCGGCCGGGGCATCCTGCTGGTGGAGGCGGTGTCGGAGGCCTGGGGCACGGTCCCGGTCAGCGGTGGCAAACAGGTCTGGGCGGACCTCGTACCCGACCGCTGACCCGCCACTCGGGTGCGCGTGCCGGCGTCCCCGGCAGGTCGTCGCGGGCCCGCGCCCCGGAGCTGCCTAGGGTCGGTTGGCGTGTCGCACACCTTCGAAGAACTGGTCGCGAAGCAGCGCGCGGCCGCCGCCGCCCACGCCCAGGTGCAGGAACTGCGGGTCGCCTACGGCCCGCCGGCCGAGCGGCGGATGACCGGCGCCCAGTCGGGCACCTACGAGACCGCCCTGCGCGCCTGGCGGGACCTGGCCCGCGATGTGCAGGCGGCGGTGAGCGAGTACGCCCGGCAGACCGGCCGGCCACGGGCCGAGGTCGAGGCGGAGGTGGAACGCGCGGCGGCGGAGGAGACGGACTGACCCAGGGACTGACCCAGGTGCCGCCCCGCGGACTGATCCAGGGACTGATCCACGGACTGACCCACGGCCGGACCTGGGCGGGCCGGACCGGGCCGCCGGGCCGCCGGCCTGCCGGTTCGGGCCGGCGCGCGCATCCGTCGCGCCGCGCCGGGTACTCGGCGGCCATGAACACTGCCATGTACGAAGCGGCCACGGGCGCCCAGGTCTTCGGCTACGCCCTCATCCTGGTCGCCGGAGTGGCCTGCGTCGTCGGACTGATCTGGGCCTTCCGGCTGGGGTTCAAGGTGCGCGAGCGGGAACCGGCACCGCCGCGCCCGGACGAACACCCGAGGACTCCGCCGTCGGGCCCGGTCCACGAGACCCGCGAGGTCCGCGAGCCCGACGAGGTGCCCCGGGCCGCCGACGAGAGCGAGCGCCTCACCCCCCACCAACTCGGCAACGTCGGCACCAAGCGCGCCGACGACCAGCGCCGCCCCCGCTGGTCGCCCGGGTCCAGCGGGTCCTTCGGCGGTGGTGGCGGCGGCCGTACCTGAGCCCGGCGCGGGGCACCGCCGCGTTTGCGGGCCGCTCGGTCCGGGGACCCGGTCAGGCACACATCGCACCCCGGGCCCGGGCGGGCCCGGCGAACGGCGCCCCGCGGCGAGCGGGACGCAGAAGGAAGATGAACGACGTGACCGCGCATGCCAGCGAGAAACCGGCCGTAGCCCACGTGGAGACGGGCTGGGCCCAGGCCCACCGTCGGCGGAACCGGGGAGTACGCACCTGCGTACCCGCCGTCCTGGACCGCACCTCCGCGCAGCGGCAGGGCCCGGACCCCGAGGACAACATCGTGCGCGGCGAGGACTGAACGCCCCCGGACGTCCCCGCCGCTAAGGTGGGGCGAATGAACGCTCCGGGACTCCCCGGTGGCCGCGGCCAGGTGCGGCTCCGGTCATGAACCTGCTCGTCACCGGCGCCGCCGGGTTCATCGGCTCCCACTACGTCCGCGGGCTCCTGGCCGACGACGCGCCGGACGCGCCCCGCGTCACCGTGCTGGACAAGCTCACCTATGCCGGCACGCTCACCCACCTCCCCCTCGGCCATCCCCGGCTGGACTTCGTGCACGGGGACGTCTGCGACGCCGGCCTGGTCGACAAGCTGATGGCGGACGCCGACCAGGTGGTGCACTTCGCCGCCGAGTCGCACGTCGACCGGTCGATCGAGGGTGCGGGGGAGTTCGTCCGCACCAACGTGCTCGGCACGCAGACCCTGCTGGACGCGGCGCTCCGGCACGGCACCGGGCCGTTCGTGCACGTCTCCACCGACGAGGTCTACGGCTCCATCGAGACCGGTTCCTGGCCCGAGACCCATCCGCTCGCGCCCAGCTCCCCGTACGCCGCGTCGAAGGCCTCCGCCGACCTCATCGCCCTCGCCCACCACCGCACCCACGGCATGGACGTCCGGATCACCCGCTGCTCCAACAACTACGGCCCGCGCCAGTTCCCCGAGAAGGTGATCCCGCTCTTCGTCACCAACCTCCTCGACGGCCTGCCCGTCCCGCTGTACGGCGACGGGCGTCACGTCCGTGACTGGCTGCACGTCGACGACCACTGCCACGGCATCGACCTGGTCCGCACCCGGGGCCGCCCCGGCGAGGTCTACAACCTCGGCGGCGGCACCGAGCTGACCAACAAGGAGCTGACCGGCCTGCTGCTGGAGGCGTGCGGCGCGGGCTGGGAGCACGTCGTGCACGTCGCCGACCGCAAGGGCCACGACCTGCGCTACTCGGTCGACTGGAGCAAGGCCCGCGACGAACTCGGCTACCGGCCGCGCCGCGACTTCACCGCGGGCCTCGCCCGGACGGTCGCCTGGTACCGCACCCACCGGACCTGGTGGGAACCGCTCAAGCGGCACACCGCCCGCTGAGCCGGCAGATGGCCGTGGCCCCCACCCCCTCCCTCGTCGGCGCGGGCGGTGGTCAGGCGTGGGTCTTCGTCAGCAGCTCCAGGATCTCGGCGGTCGTGCCGGTCTCGCCGAGGCGCGGGAAGACGCGCTCGACGCTGTTCGCGTGCGCCTCGCCGTCGGCGTCGGCCATGGCGTCGGTGGCGAGGGTGACGTGGTAGCCGTGCGCGTAGGCGTCGCGGGCGGTGGACTCGACGCCGATGCTGGTGGCGATGCCGGTCAGCACGATCTGCGTGACGCCCCGCCGGCGCAGCTGGACGTCCAGGTCGGTGCCGTGGAAGGCGCTCCAGTTGTGCTTGGTGACGCGGATGTCCCCGGGGTGTCCGGACAGGTCGTCGACGACGACGTCCCAGCCCTCCGGGAAGGACAGCCCGCGCGGCTGGCGCTCGGTGCGGCCCGGGACGGCGTCCGCACCGTCCGGCGCGAAGGACACCCGGACCAGGACGACGGGCAGCCCGTGGGAGCGGAAGGCGTCGGCGAGCGCGGCCGTGCGGGAGACGACCTCGGCGCCCGGGTACGGCTGCGTCGGCATGGCCACGATGCCGTTCTGGAGGTCGATCGCGACGAGGGCGGTACGGGGGTCGAGCGTGGTGAGCGACATGAGTCGGTCAGGCCTTTCGGGGGGTGAGCCGGCCGAGGGACCGGTCGGGCAGGGTCGTCGCCAGCAGCAGTGCGGAGCCGGCGAGCATGAACAGGGCCAGGCTGTGCAGCCCGGCCGTGTCGGCGCGGTGCGGGTAGAACGCCGCGGTGGCGGCGGACGCGCCCAGCGCGCCGAGGTACATGAAGGTCCGCAGCAGCCCGGCGGCGGAGGCGATCCGCTCCGGCTCGGCCTGCCGGTACAGCGCGTTCTGCGTGGCCAGGCCGATCAGCCCCTGGGGGACGCCGAGCAGCACACCGACCCCGAGCAGCAGCCAGAACGGGCTGCGGTCGCCGATCAGGAGCAGCACCGCGCAGCCCGCGAGCTGGAGGACGGAACCGGTGATCAGCTTGGCCCGCACCGCCTCGCGGCGCCCGGTCAGCGCGGAGGCGGTGAGCGCCGCCGCCGACAGCGGCAGCAGCGCGAGCCCGGCGGTGGAGGCACCGAGCCCGCGGCCCTGCTCCAGCCACTGCGTGTAGCCGTACATGAAGGCGTAGGCGGTGGTGTAGCCGAGCAGCTGGCGCAGGTAGGTGGCGAGCAGCGGGCCGTTGCCGCCGAGGACGCGCAGGTCGATGAACGGGTCCGGCACCCGCAGCTCGCGCAGCGCGAAGCCGGCGGCGGCCGCGGCGGACAGCACCGGCAGGTACCAGCGGCCGGCCCGAGGCTCCGTCAGGCACAGCATCAGCGCGACCAGCAGCGCGGCGAACAGTGCCATGCCGGGTACGTCCAGGCCGCGCCGCCGGGTCTCGGAGCGGGGCAGCCGCAGCGCGCCGAGCACCAGACAGGCCGCCGAGAGCGGCACGTTGACGGTGAACACGGCCCGCCAGCCGCCCAGTTGGATCAGCAGGCCGCCGAGCGCGGGCCCGACGACGGCCACCGTCTGGCTGGCGACGGCGAGCGCGGCCAGCACGCCCGCCGGGCTGTCCTGCCCGGTGCGTTCGGCCTCGGCGCGGGTCAGCCGCATGGCCGCCGGGTACGCCGCCGACGTGCCGAGGCCCAGCAGCACCCGGGCCGCGATCAGCGCGCCGAGCGAGGGGGCGAGCGCGCCGAGCAGTCCGGCGACGCCGACCAGGGCCGTACCGGTGAGGTAGAGCCTGCGCGGGCCGTACATGTCCACCAGACGGCCGATGACGGGCTGGCCGACGGCGGTGGCCAGGTAGAGCGCCGAGACCAGCCACACCGTCTCGGCCGGCGGGGCGCCGAACGCGACGCCGATCGGCACGAGCGCCACGGCGATCATCGAGGAGTTGACGGGGTTCAGGACCGAGCCGAGGACCATCGGCGGGACGAGCCGGCGGTCGAATCCGGCGGGGGAGGGACGGGCGGTCCCGGCGCGCGCGGTGAGCCTCGGTGTCACGGCCGGGACAGCCGTTCCATCAGCTCCAGCGCCGCGAGGACGGTCTGCCGCTCTTCCTCGGTGTAGCGGTCCTGGAAGGCGCGGGCCAGCCACTCCTCGCGCACCTGCCTGTTCCCCTCGATGCGGGCCCGGCCGCCGTCGGTCAGGGTGACCAGCTGGCGGCGGCCGTCGTCGGGGTCGGGGGCGCGGCGGATCAGCCCGTGCTGCTCCAGGGCGGCCAGCGTGGTGGCCATGGACTGCGGGCGTACCCCCTCGGCGGCGGCGAGCGCGCTGGCCGTGGCCGCTCCGTGCTTGCCGACCAGGGTGAGCGCCGACTCCTGCGAGGGGCTGAGGTCGGCGTCCTGCGCGACCTCGCGGATGCGGCGCCGCAGCCTGCTGAACACCACGCGCAGATCGCGCGCGGCGCGGGCGGCGGAGTCGGAGATGTCAGCCATGCCGCCAGGCTAGGACCGGCAGTCGAGACTGTCCAGTTGGAACTGTTCAGTTTTGACTGTCTGTTTGCCGGGGTACTCGCCGGACCTCGGACAGCGCGGCAGCCCCGAAGGTCGATGCCCGCACGGAGCGAATCGAGGAGCGCAGATGACCCCTCCGGACAGGTCCGGCCTGGAGGCGGCCCTGAGCGCCGAGGTGGACGGCGAAGTCCGCTTCGACGCGGGCAGCCGAGGCGCCTACGCCACGGACGGTTCGAACTACCGCCAGGTCCCGTTGGGAGTCGTCGTGCCCCGCACCGTCGAGGCGGGCGCCCGGGCGGTGTCGGTGTGCGCACGCTTCGGCGCCCCCGTCCTCTCCCGGGGCGGTGGCACCAGCCTGGCCGGACAGTCCACCAACACCGCCGTGGTGATCGACTGGAGCAAGTACTGCACCGGTGTGCTCTCCGTCGACCCGGAACGGCGCACCTGTGTGGTGGAGCCCGGCATCGTCCTGGACCAGCTCAACCGGCACCTCGCCCGCCACAAGCTCCAGTTCGGGCCCAAGCCGTCCACCCACAGCCACTGCGCGCTCGGCGGCATGATCGGCAACAACTCCTGCGGCGCCTCCGCCCAGGCCTACGGCAAGACCGTCGACAACGTCCGGCGCCTGGAGATCCTCACCTACGACGGGCAGCGCGCCTGGGTCGGCCCCACCCCGCCCGACGAGCGCGCCCGGATCATCTCCGGCGGCGGCCGGCTCGCCGAGATCTACGCCGGCCTCGACCGCATCGCCACCGAGTACCTGGCCGACATCCGCCGCGGCTACCCCGAGATCCCCCGCCGCGTCTCCGGCTACAACCTGGACTCCCTGCTGCCCGAGAACGGCTTCGACGTCGCCAAGGCCCTCGTCGGCAGCGAGGGCACCCTGGTGACCGTCCTGCGCGCCGAACTCGACCTCGTGCCCGTGCCGCCGTACCAGTCCCTGCTCGTCCTCGGCTACGACGACATCTGCGCCGCCGCCGACGACGTCCCCCACCTGCTGGAGCACTGCTCGCCCAGCCAACTGGAGGCCCTGGACGGGCGCATGGCCCAGCTGATGCGCGAGGAGGGCGCCTACCTGGACTCCCTCGACGTCCTGCCCGAGGGCGACAGCTGGCTGATGGTGCAGTACAGCGGCGACAGCCAGGAGGACGTCGACGAACAGGCGCACGCGCTGCTGCGCGCCGTCGGCCGCGGCGAGAAGGAGGCGAACGTCGCCTTCTCCGACAACCCCGAACGCGAGCAGAAGATGCTCAAGGCCCGCGAGGCCGGACTCGGCGTGACCGCCCGCCCACCCGACGACCGGGAGACCTGGGAGGGCTGGGAGGACTCCGCCGTACCGCCCGAGCGGCTCGGCGACTACCTGCGCGACCTGAAGGACCTGTTCGCCGAGTTCGACTACGACCACCCGTCCCTGTACGGGCACTTCGGCCAGGGCTGCGTGCACACCCGCATCCCCTTCGGGCTGCGGACCGCCCAGGGCGTGGCCGACTTCCGGCGGTTCGTGGAGCGGGCCGCCGACCTCGTCGCCTCCTACGGCGGCTCCCTCTCCGGCGAGCACGGGGACGGCCAGTCCCGGGGCGAGCTGCTCACCCGGATGTTCGGGGAACGGCTCGTCACCGCGTTCGGCGAACTGAAGGCCCTCTTCGACCCCCGCAACCGGATGAACCCCGGCAAGGTCGTCCACCCCAACCCCGTCGACGGACAGCTGCGGCTCGGCCCCTCCTGGCGTCCCGTCACCCCGGCGACCCACTTCGGCTATCCCGAGGACGACCACTCCTTCAACCGCGCCGTGATGCGCTGCGTCGGCATCGGCAACTGCCGCGCCCACTCCGGCGGCGTCATGTGCCCCTCCTACCGGGCCACCATGGAGGAGGAACACTCCACCCGCGGCCGGGCCCGGCTGCTGTTCGAGATGCTCGACGGGCACGCCGACTCCGCCGTCAAGGACGGCTGGCGCTCCACCGCCGTACGCGACGCCCTCGACCTCTGCCTGGCCTGCAAGGGCTGCAAGTCCGACTGCCCGACCGGCGTCGACATGGCCACCCTCAAAGCGGAGTTCATGTCCCACCACTACGAGGGACGGCTGCGCCCCATGGCCCACTACTCCATGGGCTGGCTGCCGGTCTGGGCCCGGCTGTCCCGGGCCGCCCCGTCCCTGGTCAACTCCGCGCTGCACGCGCCCGGCCTCGCAAGCCTGGGCAAACGGCTCGCCGGGATCGACGCGGCCCGCCCGGCACCGGTGTTCGCCGGGCAGTCCTTCCTCCAGTGGTGGCGGGCGCGCGACCGGGAGGAGCCCGACCCGGCCGACCCGCGCACCGTCGTGCTGTGGCCCGACACCTTCAGCACCTACTTCCACCCCTCCATCGCGATCTCGGCCGTACGGCTCCTGGAGGACGCCGGCTTCCGGATCGCCGTCCCCTCCCGGCCGGTGTGCTGCGGCCTCACCTGGATCTCCACCGGCCAACTGCCCACCGCGAAGCGGGTGCTGCGCCACACCCTCGACGTGTTGCGCCCCTATCTGGAGGCCGGCACCCCGGTGATCGGCCTGGAGCCCTCCTGCACGGCCGTCTTCCGCGCCGACGCCCCGGAGCTGATGCCCGGCGACCAGGACGTGGAGCGGCTCGCCGCCCAGACGCGCACCTTCGCCGAACAGCTCGTCCACCACGCCCCCGACGGCTGGCGGCCCCCGCGGCTCGCCCGGCAGGCCACCGTGCAGACCCACTGCCACCAGCACGCCATCATGAAGTTCGACGCCGACCGCGAACTGATGCGCCGCGCCCACCTCGACGCCGAGGTGCTCGACGAGGGCTGCTGCGGCCTGGCCGGCAACTTCGGCTTCGAGCGCGGCCACCACGAGGTGTCCATGGCCGTCGCGGAACAGGGCGTCCTGCCCGCCGTGCGCGGGGCCGCCCCGGACAGCCTGGTCCTCGCCGACGGCTTCAGCTGCCGCACCCAGATCGAGCAGGGCACCACCGGCCGCCGCGCGCTGCACCTCGCCGAGGTCCTCGCGCTCGCCCTCGACGGCAACCTGCCCAGCGACCATCCGGAGCGGCTCGCCGACCGCCCCGCCCAGCCGTCCCGTACGGCCCGCTGGGCGACGGCCGCCTCCGTGACCGCCCTCGCCCTGGGCGCCGCGGGCGGACTGCGGCAGCTGAGGAGGTGACCATGAGCGACCTGCCGGCCGTCGAGGCCGTGGACACCGCCGTCTACACCGTGCCCACCGACACGCCCGAGGCCGACGGCACCCTCGCCTGGGACAGGACCACCCTGGTCCTGGTCACCGCCCGCGCCGGCACCACCACCGGGCTCGGCTACACCTACGCGCCCGCCGCCACCGGCCACGTCGTCCGCGAACTGCTCGCCGGCACCGTCACCGGCCTGTCCGCGTACGACGTGCCGCGCGCCAACGAGCGCATGTGCCGAGCCGTCCGCAACGCCGGACTGCCCGGCGTGGCCGCCCAGGCCGTCGCCGCCGTCGACATCGCCCTGTGGGACCTGAAGGCACGCCTGCTCGGCCTGCCCCTCGTCCACCTGCTGGGCGCCGCCCGCGACGACGTGCCCGTCTACGGCAGCGGCGGCTTCACCACCTACGACACCGCCCGGCAGGAGCGCCAGCTGCGCGGCTGGACCGAGGAACAGGGCATCCCCCGCGTCAAGATCAAGATCGGCGAGTCATGGGGCGCCCGGGAGGAGCGCGACCTGGAACGCGTCGCCCGCGCGCGGGCCGTCATCGGCGACACCGCCGAGCTGTACGTCGACGCCAACGGCGGCTACCGCGGCGGCCAGGCCGTACGCCTCGCGGGCCCTCTCGCCGACCACGGCGTCACCTGGTTCGAGGAACCCGTCTCCTCCGACCACCTCACCGCGCTCGCCGACATCCGCGGGCGCGTCCCGATCGACGTCGCCGCCGGCGAATACGGCTACGCCCTGCCGTACTTCCAGCACATGCTGGACGCCGGAGCCGTCGACTGCCTCCAGGCCGACGTCACCCGGTGCGGCGGCATCACCGTCTGGCTGCGCGCCGCCGCGCTCGCCCACGCGCGCGGGCTCGACGTCTCCGGGCACTGCGCGCCCCACGCCCACGCCCACGCGGCCGCGGCCGTGCCCAACCTGCGCCATCTGGAGTGGTTCCACGACCACGTCCGCATCGAACGGCTCCTGTTCGACGGCGTCCTCGACCCGGGCGGCGGCAGCGTCACACCGGGCGCCGACGGGGCACCCGGCCTCGGCCTGACCCTCGTGGAGGAGCGGGCGGCGCCCTACCGGGTGGAGTGACACACACCGCGTACGCAGGAGGAGACGAACATGCCCCCCACCGTCGTCATCACCGGCGCCAGCGCCGGCATCGGCCGCGCCACCGCCCGCCTGTACGCCCGGCGCGGCGCCGACGTCGTCCTGGTCGCGCGCGGCGAGGGCGGCCTGGAGGCGGCGGCCGACGAGGTCGCGGCGCTCGGCGGACGGCCCCTGGTACGGCCCGCCGACGTCGCCGACCCGGCCCAGACGGAAGCCGTCGCCGAGGCCGCGGAGAAGGAGTTCGGCCCCATCGACGTCTGGATCAACTGCGCCTTCGCCAGCGTGTTCGCGCCGTTCGAGGAGATCACCCCCGAGGAGTACCGGCGGATCACGGAGGTGACCTACCTCGGCTTCGTCAACGGCACCCGCTCCGCGCTGAAGCGCATGCTCCCCCGCGACCGGGGCACGATCGTGCAGGTCGGCTCAGCGCTCGGGGAACGCTCCATCCCCCTCCAGTCGGCGTACTGCGGAGCCAAGCACGCCATCAACGGCTTCACCTCCTCCCTGCGCACCGAACTGCTGCACCGGGGCAGCGGCGTCCGTGTCACCGTCGCCCAGCTGCCGGCCGTCAACACCCCCCAGTTCGAATGGGTCCGCTCCCGCCTCGCCAAGCACCCCATGCCGGTCCCGCCGATCTACCAGCCCGAGGTGGCCGCGCGGGGCGTGCTGTACGCCGCCGACCATCCGGGCCGCAAGCAGTACTACATCGGCGCGTCCACCGTCGCCACCATCTGGGCCAACCGGCTGGCCCCGGCGCTGCTCGACCGCTACCTGGCCCGCACCGGCTACGACTCCCAGCAGACCGACCGCATCCCGCCCGCCGGCCTGGACAACCTCTTCGAACCGGTCGACCGCGGGCCCGCCGACGACCAGGGCGCCCACGGCTCCTTCGACGACACCGCCCACGCCCGCTCCTGGCAGGAGACCCTGGTCCGGCACCCCGCCGCGACCGCCCTCGGCGCGGGCGCCGCGCTGCTGGGCACCGTACGCGGCATCCGCCGCCTGACCTCCTCCTCCGCATAGGCTGACGAGGTGCGCCTCCTGCTCATGTCCGACACGCATCTGCCCAAGCGCGCCAAGGCGCTCCCGGAGCAGCTGCTCGCCGAACTCCCGCGCGCGGACGTCGTGTTCCACGCCGGGGACTGGGTCGACACCGCCACCCTCGACCTGCTGGAGAGCCGCAGCCGCCGGCTGATCGGCGTGTACGGCAACAACGACGGCCCCGAGTTGCGCGCCCGGCTCCCCGAGGTGGCCCGCGCCGAACTCGGCGGCCTGCGCTTCGGGGTCGTCCACGAGACCGGCCCCGCCCAGGGCCGCGAGGCCCGCTGCGCCGCCCGCTTCCCCGACCTGGACGTCCTGGTCTTCGGGCACAGCCACATCCCCTGGGACACCACCGCCCCCGGCGGCCTGCGCCTGCTCAACCCCGGCTCCCCGACGGACCGCCGCCGCCAGCCCCACTGCACGTACCTCACGGCGACGGTCGCCACCGGAACCCTCACGGAGGTGACCCTGCACCGGCTGCCGCGGCGGTAGCCGCCGGGGGCGGAGGCGCCGGGCGCGGAGAGGCCGGTGGTCTCCGGCTGTACGGAGGCGCCGGTGATCTTCCGGTGGGGAACGGGCGCCGGTGACCTCCGGTGGCGAAGGGGCGCTGATGAATTCCCGCTGTGGCGGACACGCCGGTGGCCTCCCGCTGGGGCAGGGGCGCTGATAAATCCCCGGTGTGGCGGACGCCCGGTGATCCCCTCTGCGGCGGACGCGCCGACGGCCCCCCGGCTGCGACAGGACACGCGGGTGATCTCCCGGTGGGGCGGGGGCGTTGATGGATTCCCGCCGTGGCGGACGCCCGGGTGATCCCCTCTGTGGCGGACGCGGCCGGTGATTCCTCGCTGTGGCGGACGCGCCGGTGATTCCTCGCTGTGGCGGATGCGCCGACGA
This sequence comes from Streptomyces sp. NPDC029138, assembly GCF_055564375.1. Lineage (NCBI taxonomy): Bacteria > Bacillati > Actinomycetota > Actinomycetes > Kitasatosporales > Streptomycetaceae > Streptomyces > Streptomyces sp. NPDC029138. The sequence goes on along the minus strand of NZ_JBVHWM010000041.1, from coordinate 12,210 downwards.
ACTCCC
>NZ_JBVHWM010000041.1:0-12106 GCF_055564375.1 Streptomyces sp. NPDC029138 | reverse complement strand
TGGCGGATGCGCCGACGAACTCCCCGCTGTGGCAGGATGCGCGGGTGATCTCCCGGTGGGGCGGGGGCGTTGATGGATTCCCGCCGTGGCGGACGCGCCGGTGATTCCTCGCTGTGGCGGACGCGCCGACGAACTCCCCGCTGTGGCAGGATGCGCCGGTGATCTCCAGCTCCGGCATACCCGCTGTCGTCCCCCCGGGCCGCCTCGCCGAGCCCGATCAGCCTGTGCTGTCGCTGGCCGGTGGCCTGGAGCTGCGGCCCTGGCAGCTGACCGACGCCGACGCGGACGCCCTGCTCACCGCCGGGCAGGACCCGGACATCAGCAGGTGGAACCTGTTCTCCGTCGCCGACCGCGCGGAGGCCAGGGCCCGGATCGAGCGCCTGCACGCGCGCCGGCGGGCCGAGACCGGTGCCATCTGGGCCATCGCCCCGCACGGCGGTGCGGCCGTCGGCCTCGCCGGACTCAACGGCGTCGACCTCGCCGCCGGCACCGCCGAGGTCCTCTACTGGCTGCTGCCCCCGGCACGCGGAGCGGGCCTCGCCGTCCAGGCGGCGCGCCGGCTGAGCCGGTGGGCCCTGGACGACCTCGGTCTGCACCGCCTGACCCTGTGCCACTCGGTCGCCAACCCGGCGTCCTGCCGGGTCGCCGGGAAAGCCGGGTTCACCTACGAGGGCACCCAGCGCAGCGCTCTGCTGCACACCGACGGCTGGCACGACCAGCACCTGCACGCGCGCGTGGCCGGAGACCCCGACTAGCACGCCCCCATCGGTACGCGGCGGGGATTGTCAGTGCCGGCTGGTAGCCGTGGTGTATGGCCCACTCACGCCCACTCACCGGCAACGCTCCTGCGGCGCGCGGTGCGTCCCGCCTCGCGCGCCGGTTCCCCGTACACGGTCCTCGTCGTCATGTGCGCCGGGTACTTCCTGGTGCTGCTCGACGTCACGATCGTCAACGTCGCCCTGCCCGCCATCGGCTCCGGCCTGGGCACGGACGTCGGCGGCCTCCAGTGGGTCGTGGACGGATACGCGCCGGCCCTCGCGTCGGTGATGCTCACCAGCCGCACGGCGGGGGACCGGTACGGCCACAAGCGGGTCGTGCCGGCCGGGCCGGCCGTGTTCGGCGCCGGGTCCCTCGGCTGCGGCCTCGCCCCGGGGGTGCCCGTGCTGGTCGCCGCCCGGGTGGTGCAGGGCACAGGCGCCGCGCTGCTGCTCCCCGGCACGCTGGCCGTCATCGGCCGGGCCTTTCGCCACCCGGCCGAGCGGGCCCGCGCCATCGGTGTCTGGGCCGGCATCGGCAGCCTCGCCCTGCCCGCGGGCCCGCTGCTCGGCGGCGCGCTCACCGACGGGCTGGGCCGGCGGGCGATCTTCCTGATCAACGTACCGATCGTGCTCCTCGCCCTGGTCCGCTCCCTCGCCGTCGTCCGCGAGAGCCGGGAGACGGCGGCCCGCCCGCTGGACCTGCCGGGGCTGCTGCTCGGCGGGGCGGCCCTGTTCGCGACGACGTTCGCCTTCATCGAGGGCGGCCGGTCCGGGGCGACCGCCCCGGACGTGCTCGCGGCGGCCGTCGTCGCCGTACTGGCCCTGGTGGCCCTCGCCACGGCCGAACGGCGGCGCGGCGACACCGCGATGGTCCCGCCCGCGCTGCTGCACCGGCCGGCGTCCGGCGCGTCCAACACCACCGCCGGCATCATGAACCTGTGCACCCGGGCACCCGCCGGCACCACCGCCGGCACACCGACGGACACCGAGACCACCCCGTCGGCCCCCGCCCTGCGCACGCCGCGGCAAGCCCGTCACCCCACCCCCCGGTAACCCGTCACCCCACCCCCCGAGGATGGATCGCCCCGCTCGTCCCACTCAGCGGTGTCCCGGTGCCGCCCCATCTCAGGGCCACGATCTCCGCCGCCACCGACACCGCCACCTCCTCCGGTGTGCGGGCGCCGAGGTCCAGGCCGAGCGGGGAGCGCAGGCGGGCGAGTTCCTGGTCGGTCAGGCCGGACTCGATCAGACGGCCGAGCCGGTCGTCGTGGGTGCGGCGGCTGCCCATCGCCCCGATGTACGCCGCCGGGCGCCGCAACGCCTCCAGCAGCACCGGCACGTCGAACTTCGGGTCGTGGGTCAGGACGCAGATCACCGTTCGCTCGTCGGTGTGCGTGCCGCGCAGATACCGGTGCGGCCAGTCCACGACGACCTCCACGCCCTCCGGGAACCGGCGGGGCGTGGCGAACACCGGCCGGGCGTCGCACACGGTGACCCGGTAGCCGAGGAAGTCGCCGATCCGGGCCACGGCGGCGGCGTAGTCGATGGCGCCGAACACCAGCATGCGCGGCGGTGGCGCGAAGGACTGGAGGAACACCGTGACGGTGTCCTCGCGGCGCTCCCCGTGCGGGCCGTAGTGCCGCAGACCGGTCACGCCGAGGGCTAGTTCGCCGCGCGCGTCGGCGGCGACGGCCGCGTCGAGCCCCTGAGTCCCCAGACTGCCGGCGGCGGTCCGCGGCCACACCGCGAGGGTGGCCCCGCGCGGCGCCGGCCCGTCGACCACGGTGGCCACGGTGACCGGCTCACCGCCCGCCACGGACGCGGCGACCGCGCCGAACGCCGGATCCCGGGCCGGGGTCACCGGCCGTACCAGCACGGTGATCTCACCGCCGCAGGTGAGCCCGACCGCGAAGGCGTCCTCGTCGCTGTAGCCGAAGGTCTCCAGCCGTGCCGCGCCGGTCTCGACGGCCTCCTGGGCCAGCTCGAACACCGCGCCCTCCACACAGCCGCCGGACACGCTGCCGACCACCTCGCCGTCCGGGCCGACCGCCAGCGCGGCGCCGGGCCCGCGCGGCGCGCTGCGGCTGACCGCGACGACCGTGGCCAGCCCGAACGGCACCCGGGCGGCGTACCACCGGTCCAGCACCGCGAGAATCTCACGCATCGTCGGCTCCTCGGCTCACACCTGGCACGGCATCTGGTTGAACGTTAATCCGTTGGCGGTGCGGCGGCCGTTCTGCTGCACTGCACCGGTCGAGTTCCCGAGAGAACCAGGAGCGATCATGCGCGCACCGTTCATGTCCGGCCCGGAAGGAATCGCCCACTCTCTCAAGGACATGACGCTTCGTGCCATTGCTCAATCTGGGAATCCTCGCCCACGTCGACGCGGGTAAGACGAGCCTGACCGAACGGCTCCTGCACACCGCCGGAGTGATCGACGAGATCGGCAGCGTCGACGCCGGCAGCACCACCACCGACACCCTCGCGCTGGAGCGGCAGCGCGGCATCACCATCAAGTCCGCCGTCGTCTCCTTCCCGCTCGACGGTGTCACCGTCAACCTCATCGACACCCCTGGTCACCCGGACTTCATCGCCGAGGTGGAGCGGGTGCTCGGCGTGCTGGACGGCGCCGTCCTGGTCGTCTCCGCCGTCGAAGGCGTCCAGGCGCAGACCCGCGTGCTGATGCGCACCCTGCGCCGGCTGCGCATCCCCACCCTGGTCTTCGTCAACAAGATCGACCGGCGGGGCGCCCGGGACACAGCCGTGCTCCGCCAGATGGCGCAACGGCTCGCCGTACCGCTCGTCCCCACGGGGGCCACCACCGGACTCGGTACGCGCGCCGCCCGCTTCCTGCCCGGCCTCGGCCCGGCCGCGCTGGAGGCACTGGCGGACCAGGACGACGGCCTGCTCGCCGCCTGTCTCGACGGCGCAGTCCCCGAGGCCCGGCTGCGCCGCGCCCTGGCGGCACAGACCCGGACCGCCTCCGTCCATCCGGTGTACTTCGGCTCCGCGATCACCGGCGCGGGCGTGCCCGAGCTGGTCGACGGCATCCAGCGCCTGCTGCCCACCGCCGCCGGCGACCCGGGCGGCCCCCTGTCGGGCACGGTCTTCAAGGTCGAGCGGGGACCGGCGGGGGAGAAGGTGGCCTACGCCCGCCTGTTCTCCGGCACCCTGCGCGTCCGCGACCGCGTCCCGTTCGGCGACGGCCACCTGCGCACCCGCACCGGCGCGGACGGCCGCAAGGGCACCCGCACCGGCACAGACGGCCGCAAGGGCACCGGCACCGGGCACACCACCACCGGAGGCGAAGGCCGCGTCACCGCCCTCGCCCTCTTCGACCACGGCACCGACACCCGCGCGGACAGCGCCGGCGCGGGCCGCATCGTCAAGGTGTGGGGCCTCGGCGGCATCCGGATCGGCGACGCGCTCGGCAGGCCGGGACGGTCGTACGAGCACCACTTCGCGCCGCCCACCCTGGAGACGGTCGTCGTCCCCGGCCCCGGCGCGGACCGGCGCTCCCTGCACCTCGCGCTCACCCAGCTCGCCGAACAGGACCCGCTCATCGGCGTCCGCCACGACGAGCTGCGGGGGGAGACCTCCGTGTCCCTCTACGGCGAGGTGCAGAAGGAGGTCCTCCAGGCCACCCTCGCCGACGAGTACGGCCTGGACGTCACCTTCCGCGAGACGACGCCCCTGTGCGTGGAACGGCCGGTCGGCACCGGGCACGCCGTCGAGTTCAACAAGAAGGACGCCAACCCCTTCCTCGCCACGGTCGGCCTGCGCGTCGACCCCGCCCCGGCCGACTCGGGCGTGGCGTTCCGGCTGGAGGTGGAGCTGGGCTCGATGCCGTACGCCTTCTTCAAGGCGGTCGAGGACACCGTCCGGGAGACGCTCGGCCAGGGGCTGCACGGCTGGCAGGTCACCGACTGCACGGTCACCATGACCCACTCCGGCTACTCGCCCCGGCAGAGCCACGCGCACCAGGGCTTCGACAAGAGCATGTCGAGCACGGGTCACGACTTCCGGGGCCTGACCCCGCTGGTCCTGATCGAAGCGCTGCGCCGGGCCGGCACCCTGGTGCACGAGCCGATGCACCGCTTCCGCCTGGAGGCGCCGGCCGACGCCCTCGGCGCACTGCTGCCGGTGCTGGCCCGGCTCGGCGCCGTACCGGAGACCACCGGCACGCACGGCGCCGCCTGTGTCCTGGAGGGCACCGTGCCGGCCGCCCGGGTGCACGCGCTGGAGCAGCGGCTGCCGGGACTGACCCGGGGCGAGGGCGAGCTGGAGACGGCCTTCGACCACTACGCGCCGGTCACCCGTGGCACGGTCCCCGAACGTCCGCGCACCGACCACAACCCGCTGAACCGGAAGGAGTACCTGCTGAACGTGACGCGGCGCATCGGCGAGTGAGCCGGTCACCGGCAGCTGACTCACAGTCAACTTACTGACAAGTCAGAAGCTATTGACGCTGCCCGCACCCCGTCGGACTGTGGTGGACATGCCGAACATCCGGGTACGTCTGCTGGCTGTCCTGGTCGTCCTCTGCGGATTCCTGACGGTGGCGGGAGTGCCGCCCGCCACCGCCGCCACCCCTTCCGACTCCCTCTGGTTCGACGGCGCCCCGCTGACCGTGCGGGACGGCCGGTTCACCGACGGCCAGGGCCGCGAGATCGTCCTGCGCGGCTACAACGTCTCCGGCGAGACCAAACTGGAGGAGAACGGCGGCCTGCCGTTCGCCTCGGTCGCCGACGCCCGCACGTCCGCGGCCGCGCTGCGCGCCCTCGGCGGCGGCAACGCGGTCCGCTTCCTGCTCTCCTGGGCGCACGCCGAACCGGTGCGCGGCCAGGTGGACACCGCCTATCTGGCCGCCGCCACCGAGCAGATCCGCGCGTTCCTGGACGCCGGCATCCGCGTCTACCCCGACTTCCACCAAGACCTGTACTCCCGGTACCTGTTCGACGCGGGCAGCTGGTACACCGGCGACGGCGCCCCCAAGTGGGCCGTGGACGCGGGGAGTTACCCGAAGGAGTCCTGCGGCATCTGTCTGTTCTGGGGCCAGAACATCACCCAGAACGCGGTCGTGCAGAGGGCCCAGTACGACTTCTGGCACAACACCCACGGCCTCCAGGACGCCTTCCTCGCCACCGCCCGGACCACCATGGCCTACCTGAAACAGCACCTGGACAGCGCGGAGTTCGCGGGCATCACCGGCTTCGACCCGTACAACGAGCCGTATGTGGGCAGCTACGACTCCGGGCAGACCTCCCGCACCTGGGAACGCGATCTGCTCTGGCCGTTCTACGTCAGGTTCCGCGCCCGCATGGACGCCGCCGGCTGGCAGGACAAGCCCGCCTTCGTCGAGCCCAACCTCTTCTGGAACGCCAACATCTCCACACAGAAGCAGGAGGGCGGCCTGCTGGACGCGGGCACGCTCGGCCCGGGCTATGTCTTCAACACCCACTTCTACGACCAGAAGGCCATCTCCGGCATCCTGATGTGGGGCAAGGCGGCCGACGGCCAGTACGCCGGCGACTTCGCCGCCGTCCGCGACCGCGCCTCGGCCGCCGGCACCGCGGCCATGGTCAGCGAGTTCGGCCACCCCCTGTCCGGCACGGTGTCCGACAAGGCGCCGACCGTTCTGAAGGCCATGTACCAGGCCCTCGACTCCCGTCTCGAAGGGGCGGGTTGGTGGACCGCCCCGGCCTCCTCCGGCCCGGTGCTGTCCGGCACCCAGTGGCAGTGGGACCTCTACAACGGGCGGCACCACGAGCTGATGAACGGCAACCCCGGCAAAGTGCTCACCTCCGGAGACGCCTGGAACGACGAGGACCTCTCCGCCGTACGGCTCGACGACTCCGGGAAGGCGACCCTGCGCCAGGACGCCCGCCTCCTGGACCGCGTCTACCCGAGCGCCACGGCCGGCACCACCCTCGCCTTCACCTACGAGGACCGCTCCCGCGACGGCTCCACCACCCTCACCTGGAACCCGGTGCCGGGTTCCCTGCCGAACGTGGCGAAACTGGTCGGCTCCGGCCAGTACGGGCTGCTGGTGTGGCGCTCCGGCGGCGGCACCGCACCCACCGAACTCCACCTGCCGGCGTCCTTCCCGTCCGCCGCCACCACGGTCGTCTCCGACCTCGGCACGGTGTACGCCCCGCCCGCGTACACCGCCGCCACCCCGGTCGGCGTGGCCCCGGAGCCCGGCGGCACGGGCAGCCGCCGGCTGCTGCTGACCGACACGGACTCGGGTGTCCCGCACTACGCGCTGGTCACCAACCACGCCACGGCGCCCTCCGCGGAACTGCTGAGCGCGGCGAAGGCCGAGCTGTCCGCGTGGGCGGCGGCGCGCTTCTGACGGCGGAGAAGTGGCCTCCGGAGTGAGTGGGGCACCCTGGAGGCCACGGCTCGGTGGAGCGTCAACTCCCGCTGGGACCCGTCCAGTCGGCCTGGACATGGCCCAGCCGGACGCGCTGCGGGTGGTCGCCGACCGGGACCGACGTCACCTTCCTGCCGGTGGCGAAGTCGATCGCCGTCACCTGGTCGGCGCCGCTCTCGGAGACGATGCAGTCCTTGCCGTCCCCGCTGACCGTCGCCCAGTACGGCTTGGACGTCGTGACCAGCGGGCCCTCCTGGAGCGAGGCCCGGTCGACCACGGTCGCGTAGTCGTCCATGGTGCCCGCGACGCACAGCTTGGTGCCCTCGGGGTTCATCGAGATGCCGTGGTGCCGCGAGTCGTTGACCCAGGTGGTGCGGTCCTCGCTGGTCGCCGGGTTCTTCGGCAGCGTCTTCATCCGGGTGATCTTGTCGGTGGCGACGTCGTACTCAAGGAAGCCGTTGAAGAACGACACCTGGAAGTACAGCTTGGACTCGTCGGCGGAGAACACGGCCGGGCGGACCGCGTCGGAGAAGTCCTTCAGCCCGAACGCGTCCAGTCGCTGCCGCATGTCGACGACCTTGACCTGCTTGTACGTCGTCGCGTCCACGACGGTGATGTGCCGGTCGCCCTTGGTCCAGTCCCAGCCGGGGCTGTCCAGGTCGGTGTTGACGTCACCGATGGACATGTTCCAGATGTACTTGCCGTCCTTGGTGAAGATGTTCTCGTGCGGCTTGTCGCCGGTCGCGAACGACCCGAGCTGCTTGCCGGTGTCGATGTCCAGGACGTGCACGGTGTTCGCGGTCGAGGCGGAGACCGCGACCCGGGTGCCGTCCGGGGAGACCGCCATGTGGTCGGCGCGGTAACCGGCCACCGGGAAACGCCAGTTGACCTTCCCGGTGGCGAGGTCGAGCGAGACGACGTCCGCGAAACTCGGCCGGGACACCACCACCGACCTGCCGTCGGGTGTGGAGTACATGTCGTCGGCGAACTGGTCGTGGCCCTCGCCGACGCTGTTGCGGATCGCCTGGAAGTAGATCCACTTGATCGGGTCCGCGTTGATCTCCGCCATCCGCGCGTCCTTGTCCGGGATGACGTTGATCCGGCCGATCTTCGCGAAGTCGCCGGAGGAGCGGATGACATCGGCGGCGCCGTCCCAGTTGTTGCCGACGAACAGCACCTCGCGCAGCCCGTCGGGGGCGGCGGAGCTTGCGGAGGCGGCGGTCGCCGGGGCGGCGACGGTCAGGACGAGGGCGGCGGCCACGGAGCACAGGTGCCTGGTTCTGGAGGCAGCCATGACGGCTCTCTTTCCTCGGGGGAATCTGAACACGGGTGCTTTCACAGTGAACTTACTGAAAAGTAAGGAGGGGGCGGCCTTCTCGACAAGATGTGTGCACGACAAGATTGGGAGGATCGGGTGACGGAGGGGGACGCGTGGAGGGCAGGCTCAGAGCGCCGACGGGACGCTACGGCGGCCGGTCCGCCGAGGAACGGCAGGCCGAGCGCCGCCGCCGCTTCCTGGACGCGGCACTGCGGCTCTTCGGTGACACCCCCGGCTACCGAGCCACCACGGTCGCCGCGCTGAGCCAGGCCGCGGGCCTGTCCACGCGCCAGTTCTACGAGGAGTTCCGCACCCTGGAGGACGTCCTCGCCGCACTCCACCTCCAGGTCAACGGCTGGGCCGAACAGGCCGTCCTGGACGCCCTCGCCGACGCGGACGGGCTGCCGCTGGCCGAGCGCGCCACCGTGCTCTTCCGGGCCTATGCCCACGGCGTCACCCGCGACCCGCGCCGCATCCGCATCGCCTTCGTGGAGATCATCGGCGTCAGCCCCCGGCTGGAGGAGCAGCGCCTCGCCCGCCGGGCCCGCTGGGTCGACCTGATCCGCGCCGAGGCGGACGCGGCCGTCGTCCGCGGGGAGGCGGCGCCGCGCGACTACCGCCTGGCGGCCACCGCCTTCATCGGCAGCGTCAACGGCCTGCTGCACGACTGGAGCGCCGGCTGGGTGGACGCCACACTGGACGAGGTGGTGGACGAGCTGGTCCGGCTGCTGCTGGGAATGCTCCGGCCGGAGGGCTGGCGGCCCGGCGCCTGACACAGGGCTTGTGGAACCGGGCCCCGCAGGTGAACGGGGGTACGGTCCGTTCGGCGCGCGGGATCGGGCCGAAGCTGCTCTGCTGGGTCTGTGGGGGCTGTCGTACCCGTTCCCGGAGAGAGCCATGAGTACCTATCGAGCCGCGCAGGTCACCGCTCCGAACGGCACCTTCGAACTGGTCGAACGCGAGGTCCAGCAGCCGGGACCCGGCCAGGTGAGGATCGCCGTGGAAGCGTGCGGGGTCTGCCACAGCGACGCTCTCTTCGTGAGCGGCGGACTACCGGGCGTGTCGTTCCCGGAAGTGCCCGGACACGAGATCGCCGGACGCCTGGAGGAACTGGGTGACGGCGTGCGGGAGCGGGGCTGGCAGGAGGGCGACCGGGTGGCCGTCGGCTGGTTCGGCGGCAGCTGCGGCCACTGCACGCCCTGCCGCGAGGGCGACTTCATCGTGTGCCAGAACCTGAAGGTCCCCGGATGGGCCTACGACGGCGGCTTCGGCGAGAAGGTGATCGCACCCGTCGACGCCCTGGCCCGGATTCCCGAGGCGCTCGCCCCGAGCGACGCGGGGCCGATGGCCTGCGCGGGCGTGACCACGTACAACGGACTGCGGCGCAGCTCCGCCCGGCCCGGTGACCTGGTCGCGGTGCTCGGCATCGGCGGCCTCGGTCACCTCGGCGTGCAGTACGCCGTGGCCATGGGCTTCGAGACCGTGGCGATCGCCCGGGGCTCCGGGAAGGCCGACCTCGCCAAGCGACTGGGCGCCCACCACTACGTCGACAGCACCTCCGGCACCCCGGTCGCCGAGGCGCTGCAATCCCTCGGCGGCGCCAAGGTCGTCCTGGCCACCGCGGGGAACTCCGAGGCCATCACGGCCACCGTGGACGGCCTGGCCCACCGGGGCGAACTGGTGGCCATCGGCGCGGACACCGCACCCCTCGGCATCAGCCCGGCCCAGTTGCTCATGGCCGCCCGCGTCGTGCGCGGCCATCCGGCCGGCACCTCGCAGGAAGTGGAGGACACCATGGCCTTCAGCGCCCTGCACGGTATCCGCCCCATGACCGAGAACGTGCCGCTGGACGACGCGGACGAGGCGTACCAGAAGATGCTCTCCGGCGGCGCCCGCTTCCGGATGGTGCTCACCCCCGGCTGACGCCCCGTCAGCCCGACAGCCGGTCCAGCGCGCCGCCGCCCCGGAGCGAGGCGCCGTCCCCGCCCGGGACCGGCGCGCCCCGGGGGCGGCGTGTGAGGATCGGCGGCGCCGAGGCCGCGAGCAGCGACCACACCGCGTCCGCCCCCGGCCAGTACACCGGGGTGACCGCCGCGCGCACCGGCCTCGACGTGGCCGACATCGCCTACACCAAGCCGGCTCCGCCGCCGTCACCGGCACCGTCCAGGTCAACGGCCAGACCCCGACGACGGTGTCCTTCCCGCCCACCGGCGCCACCCAGGACACGGTCTCGGTCCAGGCCCACCTCACTCGGGGGACCGCCAACTCCGTCGTCCTCACCGGCGGTCCGGCCCTCGGCACCCTCACCGTGCGCCCGCTGCCCGGCACCGACGCCACCCTGCTCGTCGGGACCCAGTCCGCTCGCTGCGCCGACGTGTACGACAACACGATCGGCAACGGCACCCGGGCCGAGCTGTGGGACTGCAACGGCGGCGCCAACCAGAAGTGGTCCCGGGCCTGACCGGCGGCCCTACGCGGCGGCGGACACCACCAGGGCCGCCGCCGCGAGCACCGCGCACCCGAGCACACAGCAGGCCAGCAGCCGGCGGCGCAGCGCCCGGTAGCGCGACTCGTACGCCTGCCGCAGCTCCTGCGCCCGCTCGGCCGTGCGGTGCCACGAGCGCCGGGCCAGCGCCAGGTACTCGTCTTCGAACTGCCGCTCCACGTCCTCCCGTTGGCTGTCGGTGAGCCAGCCCAGCCGGGAGCTGAGCCGTACCGCGGCGGTACGGCCCTCCTCCCGCGCGGCGACCAGCAGCAGATGACCCTCGACCTGCCGGACCAGGTCCCGCTCGTCGTGGGCCGTCACCGCGCGGTCAACTCCGGCTCCCGCGACGGGACGTCGGGGTGGTGCAGGTCGAACGCCGGGGATTCGCTGCGGATGCGCGGCAGGGTGAGGAAGTTGTGCCGGGGCGGCGGGCAGGAGGTCGCCCACTCCAGGGAGCGGCCGTAGCCCCACGGGTCGTCGGTCTCGACCGGCTTGCCGTACCTGGCCGTCTTCCAGACGTTGTAGAAGAACGGCAGCAGGGACGAACCGAGCAGGAACGAGAAGACCGAGGAGACCGTGTTGAGCGTGGTGAGCCCCTCGGCCGCGAGGTAGTCCGGAATCCGGCGCTGCATGCCCTCCGCGCCCAGCCAGTGCTGGACCAGGAAGGTCCCGTGGAACCCGATGAACAGCGTCCAGAAGGTGATCTTGCCGAGGCGCTCGTCCAGCATCTTGCCGGTCCACTTCGGCCACCAGAAGTGGAAGCCGGCGAACATCGCGAAGACGACCGTACCGAAGACCACGTAGTGGAAGTGGGCCACCACGAAGTACGAGTCGGAGACGTGGAAGTCGATCGGCGGCGAGGCCAGCATGACGCCGGTCAGACCGCCGAAGACGAACGTGACGAGGAAACCCATCACCCACAGCATCGGCGTCTCGAACGACAGACTTCCCTTCCACATGGTGCCGATCCAGTTGAAGAACTTCACCCCGGTCGGGACGGCGATCAGGAAGGTCATGAAGGAGAAGAACGGCAGCAGCACACCGCCGGTGACGTACATGTGGTGGGCCCACACGGTCACGGACAGACCGGCGATCGCGATGGTCGCGGCGATCAGACCCATGTAGCCGAACATCGGCTTACGGGAGAACACCGGGATCACTTCGCTGAT
>NZ_JBVHWM010000040.1:0-86634 GCF_055564375.1 Streptomyces sp. NPDC029138 | reverse complement strand
CCACCCCTCTCGCCCCCCCCCCAACCAAAAACCCCATCAGAGACCCCGGTTTCCGCCCTTGCCCACCCCCCCCCCCCCCCCCCGGACCCCCCCCCCCCCCCCCCCCCCCCCCCCCCACCCCGTCGGGTGCGGCTCCCGGCTGGTGGTCCGGCTCAGTGGCCGGTCTCGCCGCCGTTGTCCCGGCGGTCCAGGGCGCGCTGGAGGGCGGCGGCGGCGTTCTTGCGGTCGGACTCGCTCGTGCGGGACACGTGGCGGACTCGGCGGCGGACGGTCGTCTCGGCCATGGCGATCGACTCCTTCGGCATACGTGGAGCACGGCAATGAGGGGGTTACGAGACCCCGGAAGGGGCGGGGAGCGGTGGCCGCAGGGATTGCCTGCACGGGGCCCGGCTCACGACCGCCATTCGCTGGATCGAGCGAGACGTTCGGCTCCTACAAAACTAAGGGAGTGACCCGCTTCTGTCTGCACAATTACTCGGACTTCCTACTATCTGAGACGGGGAACCGGATCGCACCGCCCTGAGCTGGGCTTTCGTGCGTTCGGGGGAACCTGGGGCAAGGGAGCGCAGGATGCGGATCAGGGCCGGTACGGCGGCCGCGACAGCGCGGGCACCCCGGAGAAGGTGCCTTCGACTGCGCGGCCTGATCACCGCCTCAGACGACGTCCCCGTCCCGCCAGTCGAAGACCAGCTCCCCGTCCGGGTCGAGCACGCCCCGCACGTACACGTCGCCCTCCTCCTCGGGCAGCCGGACGATCCCGTCCGGCGAGAGGGCGTGCACCCGGCCGGCCCACCGCTGCCAGCCCCGGGCGGCATACAGCGGGGCACCGTCGTCGCTCGCGGAGAGCGCGCCGAGGTCGTAGGCCCGGTCGACCACCCGCTCCAGCCCGGCCATCACCCGCCCGCCGAGCCCGGTCCGCCGTACGTCGGCCCGCACGGCGACGGCCTCCACATACCCGGCGCGCAGCCAGCGCCCCCGGTGCCGCACCCGGCGCATCACCACGGCCCCATGAGCGGCGAGCCCGGCCGCGTCACGGACGAGCGCGTGCATCCCGCCCAGCCCGTGCTCCCAGTCCGCGTCGGAGAAGTCCCCGTCGAAGGCGTCGTCCAACAGGGCGCGTACGGCGCGGAGTTCGGCGGCGTCCAGATCGGCGGTGTGGGCGAGGCGCAGGATCATGGCGCCAGTATCGCGCGCCGGAAACCTTCCGGGTCCTCCACCCACGGCAGGTGCCCGGCGGCCGGCAGGACCACCCGGCGGGCGCGGGGCAGAATCGCGGCGAGGGAGTCGACGGCGCTACGGGGGCGGATGTCCCGGGCGCCGTCGACGATCCACGTCGCCGAACATGTCCCAGAGCCCCGGCCCGCCGTGGCACAGCACCAGCCGGTCTCCCCCGCCACCCGACCGCGCCGCCCACAGGCGCACCTAGGGTGCCCCGTGTGCCGGGGGCCGATCGCCGGGCGCATGGGAACGGCCCGGGGAGCCCGCTCGGATGTCGGGCTCCCCGGGCCGTGCTCGCGGGGGCTGGTCAGCCCATGTGCGGGTAGGCGTAGTCGGTCGGCGGGACCAGGGTCTCCTTGATGGCGCGGGTCAGGGTCCAGCGCTGGAGGTTCTGGGGGGCGCCGGCCTTGTCGTTGGTGCCGGAGGCGCGACCGCCGCCGAAGGGCTGCTGGCCGACGACGGCGCCGGTCGACTTGTCGTTGATGTAGAAGTTGCCGGCCGCGTAGCGGAGCTTCTCCATCGTGTGGGCCGCCGCGGCGCGGTCGTTCGCGATGACCGATCCGGTGAGGGCGTAGTCCGACACCGACTCCATCTGGGTCAGCATCTCGTCGTACTTTTCGGCCGAGCTGTCGTCGTACACGTGCACCGCGAGGATCGGGCCGAAGTACTCGGTCGTGAAGACCTCGTTCTCCGGGTCGGTGCACTCGATGACGGTCGGGCGGACGAAGTAGCCGACCGAGTCGTCGTAGCTGCCGCCCGCGACGATCGTGCAGGTCGGGTCCGCCTTGGCCCGGTCGATCGCGGCCTTGTTCTTGGCGAAGGCACGCTCGTCGATCACGGCGCCGATGAAGTTCGACAGGTCGGTGACGTCACCCATGGTCAGGTAGTCGACCTCGGCCGCGAACTCCTCCTTGAAGCCCGAGTTCCAGATGGAGGCCGGGATGTAGGCGCGGGAGGTGGCGCTGCACTTCTGGCCCTGGTACTCGAAGGCGCCGCGCGTGAGGGCGGTCTTCAGGACGGCGCGGTCGGCGCTCGGGTGGGCGACGAGGAAGTCCTTGCCGCCGGTCTCGCCGACCAGGCGCGGGTAGGAGCGGTACTTCTCGATGTTGGTGCCGACCGTCTTCCACAGGTACTGGAAGGTCTTGGTCGAGCCGGTGAAGTGGATGCCCGCGAGGTCACGGTGGACCAGGGCGACCTTGGAGACCTCGATGCCGTCGCCGGTGACGAGGTTGATGACGCCCTTGGGCAGGCCCGCCTCCTCCAGCAGCTGCATGAGGAGCACGGCCGCGTGGGTCTGCGTCGGGGACGGCTTCCAGACCACCACGTTGCCCATCAGGGCGGGGGCGGTGGGCAGGTTGCCCGCGATCGCCGTGAAGTTGAACGGCGTGATCGCGTAGACGAAGCCCTCCAGCGGGCGGTGGTCCAGGCGGTTCCACACGCCCGGGGAGTTCGCCGGGGGCTGCTCGGCCAGGATCTGGCGGGCGTAGTGGACGTTGAAGCGCCAGAAGTCGACCAGCTCGCAGGGCGTGTCGATCTCGGCCTGCTGGGCGGTCTTGGACTGGCCGAGCATGGTGGAGGCGGCGAGGGTCTCGCGCCAGGGGCCGGCCAGCAGCTCGGCGGCGCGCAGGATGATCGCGGCGCGGTCGTCGAAGGACATCGCGCGCCAGGCCGGCGCGGCGGCCAGGGCCGCGTCGATGGCGTCCTTGGCGTCCTGCTGGGTGGCGTGGCGGCCGGTGCCGATGACGGCCTTGTGGTTGTGCGGCTGGACGACCTCGAACGGCTCGCCGCCGCCCAGCCGCTTCTCACCGCCGATGGTCATCGGCAGCTCGATCGGGTTCTCGGCCAGCTCCTTGAGCTTGACCTCCAGCCGGGCGCGCTCGGGCGAGCCGGGGGCGTAGCCGTGCACCGGCTCGTTGACGGGGGTGGGGACCTGGGTCACAGCGTCCATGAGATCCGTAACTCCTTGTACGTGAGCGGGTGTTCGGGCTCAGCCCTTGCTGATCATGCTGCGGACGAAGAAGCGCAGGTTGGCCGGCTTCTCCGCGAGACGGCGCATGAAGTAGCCGTACCAGTCGGTGCCGTAGGCGGTGTAGACGCGCATGCGGTGGCCCTCGGCGGCCAGCCGCAGGTGCTCCTCGCCGCGGATGCCGTACAGCATCTGGAACTCGTACTCGTCGAGCTTACGGCCGGCCTTGTGGGCCAGCTCCTGGGCGATGGCGATCAGACGCGGGTCGTGGGACCCGATCATCGGGTAGCCCTCGCCCTCCATCAGCGTCCTCAGGATGCGCACGTAGGCCTTGTCGATCTCGTGCTTCTGCTGGTAGGCGACCTCGGCGGGCTCCTTGTAGGCGCCCTTGACCAGGCGGACGCGGCTGCCGTTCGCGGCGAGGCGGCGGGCGTCGGCCTCGGTGCGGAAGAGGTAGGCCTGGATGACGCAGCCGGTCTGCGGGAAGTCCTTCCGCAGCTCCTCGTGGATGGCGAACATCGAGTCGAGGGTGGTGTGGTCCTCGGCGTCGAGCGTCACGGTCGTACCGATGGCGGCGGCGGCCTCGACGACCGGGCGGACGTTCGCGAGCGCCAGCTCGTGGCCGCCGTCCAGCGCCTGGCCGAACATGGACAGCTTGACGGACATCTCCACGCGCTCGCCCAGCCCCAGGTCCTTGAGGTGGTCGATCAGCTCCAGGTAGGCGTCGCGGGCGGCGGTGGCCTGCTCGGGGGTGGTGATGTCCTCGCCGACGACGTCCATCGTCAGCTCCAGGCCCTTGGCCGTCAGGTCCTTGACGATCGGGACGATGTCGGTCACGGTCTCGCCGGGGATGAAGCGGTCGACGACCTGCTTGGTCACCGGGGCCGCCGAGATCAGGCGTCGCATCCGGTCGCTGCGCGACGCGGCGAGAATCACGGGACCCAGCACGGGGCACCTCCACAGACAAGCACCAAATACGGCCATCACCCGATGATTCGGGTACGGCACGGGGAACCACCGTGAAACCTAAGGATCTCTCCGATCGTCGGCCATCGACAGCTGTCACGCATCCGTGCCCGGGATCTCAGACAGATGTATGAAGGTGGCCGGGAAATGGGGGAGAATGCCCGGGTGGCGGCTGAATTCAAGGCGGACTACCAGGAGCTGGTGGACGAGATCTCCGAGTTGCTGGGGGTGCCCGCGACCCTGGAAAACCGCGACTTCGAGCTGATCGCCTTCGGGGCCTACGACAGCGAGGACGAGCTGGACCCGACCGCGCTGGACCCGGTGCGCACCCGCTCGATCCTGACCCGGCGCTCCACGGCGACGGTCCGCGCCTGGTTCGAGGGCTTCGGCATCACGCGCGCGACCGAGCCGGTCCGCATCCCGTCGAGCCCCGAGGCCGGTGTCTACCGTGGCCGGATCTGTCTGCCGGTACGCCATCGGGGCGTGGTCCTCGGCTACGTCTGGCTGCTGGACAGCGATCCGGGGCCGACCGGCGCCCAGCTGGCCGCCGCCATGCGGGTCGCGGGCCGGATCGGCGCGCTGCTCGCGGACGAGGCGGAGGCCGGGGCGGGGCTGAGCCGGGAGCTGCGGGCGGTGCTCACCGCGGAACGCGGCTGGCAGCGGGACATGGCGGTGGCCGAGCTGCGCACCGCGCTGGGGCCCCGCGCGGACGGCCCGCACACCCTGGTCTGTGTCGCGCCCTGGCCGTCGGCCGACCCGGACGACGCCCCGGCCGCCCGTACGATCCCGCACGCAACGGCGTTGTGCACGCTGCCGTGGGGCGCCTCGGGGCAGAGCCTCGCGCTGCTGGTGCGCCTGCGGACCACGGAGTCCAGCACACCCGCGCTGGCGGCGGCCGCGCGGCTGCTGAAGGAGGCCGAGGGGGCCCGGGGGGCGCCGGGCGGCGCGGCGCGCGGGGCGGGGGCCCGGGTGGCGGCGGCGGTCGCCGCGGGATTCACCGCCGGGGCCCGGGCCGCCGGGGCCACCGGCTGCGCGGCCGGGGTCGGCGAGCCCCGCACCGGCCTCACCGAGCTGGGCACGGTCTGGCAGGAGGCCTCGGCCGCCGCGCGGGCCGCGCTCGCCGAGCCGCGCTTCGGGCCGGTCGCGGAGTGGGCGCGGATCGGGGCGTACCGGCTGCTGACCGCGCTGCCGCCGGAGGCCGCGTACGACCGGGTGGTCGGCCCGCTCCTCTCCCCCGCCCACCGGGAGCTGGCCCGCACGGCCGAGGTCTACCTCGACTGCGCCGGCCAGGCCGGCCGCACGGCGGCGGAGCTGGGCGTCCACCGCCAGACCCTCTACTACCGTCTGTCCCGCGTGGAACAACTGACCGGCCTGGACCTGGACGACGGGGAGGACCGGCTGCTGCTGCACATGGCGTTGAAGAGGGCGCGGCTCTGACCTGACGCCGCACGGGGGCGCGGCTGCCGACCGTCGCCGGCGCACGCCGACCGGCCCGCGACGCGGTCAGCTCGGCGCGGCTTCCCGCATCACCCGGCGCAGGCCCTCGGTGAGCTGCTCGGCGGTGGTCGCCGTGCCGGGGTCGAAGAGCCACTGGACCATGAGGCCGTTGAGGAGGGTCTGGTAGAGGCGCCCCTCGGTGTCGATGGTCTCCTCGTCCAGGTCGGGCTCCGGGACGCCGCTGAACAGCGGGACGAGTCCCGCGCGGCCTTCCTTCTGGGCCTCGGCCAGCAGCTTGCGCACCTCTTCGAGCCGCTCGTTCTTGAACATCAGCTCGAAGCTGAGCAGCCAGATCGCCCGCGACTCGGGCACGGTGCGGATGATGCCGGCCCACACCTCCTGGAAGCGCTCCAGGGAGCCCGGGGGCTGGGTCATCTCGCCGTCCAGGCCCGGGTCGAAGCGCTCGCCGACGCTCTCGATCAGCGAGATGTACGCCTGCACCAGGAGCGCGTCCTTCGAGCCGTAGTGGTAGCCGATGGACGCGAGGTTGGTGCCCGACTCCTTGACGATGTCGCGCGCGGTGGTGCGCAGGAAGCCCTTCTCCAGCAGGCAGCGCTTGGCGCCTTCGAGCAGTTCCTCACGGTGTCCCATGCGGTCACCCTACCCCGCGATCCATACAACCGTCCTAGACAAGTGACCTATACATTTGTTCTAGACGTTTAAGACGCTCGTACAGTCCTCGGCATGACGATGAACCCGACGAGCACCACCGACCTCGGCGAGAACGCCCCGGCCCGCGCCGGACGCCGTGAGTGGACCGCGCTCGGCGTGCTGATGCTGCCGCTGCTCCTGGTCTCGATGGACGTCTCGGTCCTGTACTTCGCGACCCCCGCGATCAGCGCCGACCTGCGCCCGAGCGGCACCCAGCAACTGTGGATCTTCGACGTCTACGGCTTCGTCCTGGCCGGCCTGCTGATGACGATGGGCTCGCTCGGCGACCGCGTCGGCCGCCGCAAGCTCCTCCTCACGGGCGCCGCGGCCTTCGGCGCCGCCTCGCTCCTCGCGGCCTACGCGGACAGCGCCGGGACCCTGATCGCGGCCCGCGCGATCCTCGGCATCGGCGGCGCGACCCTGATGCCCTCCACGATGGCCCTGCTGCGCACGATGTTCACCGACCCGGCCCAGCGGGCGAAGGCGATCGGCATGTGGTCCGGCGTGATGACCGGCGGCATCGCCCTCGGCTCGGTGATGAGCGGCATCCTGGTCGAGCACTTCTGGTGGGGCTCGGTCTTCCTGGTCAACCTCCCCGCGATGGCGCTGCTGCTGCTCCTCGGCCCGGTGCTGCTGCCCGAGTCGAAGAACCCCGCGCCCGGCCGCTTCGACTGGCTGAGCGTCCCGCTGTCGCTGGCCGCCGTGCTCCCCGTCGTCTACGGCCTGAAGAAGATCCCCTCCGAGGGCTGGAACCCGGGATACGTCGTCTCGATCACCGTCGGCCTGCTCTTCGCGGCCCTGTTCGTCCGGCGTCAGCGCACCGGCACCTCGCCGCTCATCCCGCCGGCCCTCTTCCGGGGCCACGGCTTCACCCCGTCGCTGGTCCTGACCCTCGTCTGCGCGTTCGGGATGATGGGCTCGGCCATCTTCACCACGCAGTACCTCCAGTCCGTCCTCGGCAAGAGCCCGCTGGAGGCGGCGCTGTGGAGCCTGCTCCCCTCAGTGCTCATCGGGGTCGCCGGACCGGTCACCGCCCAGCTCGTCCAGCGGGGCGTCCACCGCGGACACGTCGTCGCCGCCGGCTTCGCGGTCAGCGCGGCCGGGTACGCCCTGCTCGCTCTCGTCGGCACGGACTCCCTGTGGCTCGTGCTCGCCGCTGCCGGTGTCCTCGCCTGCGGGGCGGTCATGGTGCTGTCCCAGCTGACCGATCTGGCGATGAGCGGCGCGCCGGTGGAGCGGGCGGGCACCGCCTCCTCGCTCCTGGAGACCGGCACCGAGTTCGGCGGCGCGCTCGGCATGGCGGTCCTGGGCTCCATCGGTACGGCGGTCTACCGCCACACGATGCCGGCCACCGCCCCGGCCGAGGCCCGCGAGACCCTGGGCGGTGCGCTGGCCGACGCGGCCCGGCTGCCGGGCCGTACCGGAGAGACCCTGCTCGCGACGGCACGGGAGGCGTTCACCAGCGGAATGCGGAGCGCGGCCATCGCGGGCGCGGTGATCCTGGTGCTGGCGGCGGTGGGAGCGACGGTGACGCTCCGGAGGATCGAGGCCGGGCAGAAGTAGGCAACGGAAAAACGCCGGACGGGCTGAGGTACCCCTCAGCCCGTCCGGCGTTCCGGCACAGGTGGATCAGACCAGGTTCACCGAGCGGGCGGACGTCGCGCCGATCTCCGAGGCGACCTCGGCCAGAACGGCGGAGCCCACCGTGTCGTCGACGGTCAGAACGGCCAGCGCCTCCCCGCCCACCGCCGCGCGAGCGACCTGCATGCCGGCGATGTTGATGCCCGCCTCGCCGAGGATGCGGCCGACGGTGCCGACGACACCCGGGCGGTCCTCGTAGCGCAGCACCACCATGTGGTCGGCGAGCGCGAGGTCGACGTCGTACTCGCCGACCGCGACGATCTTCTGGACGTGCTTCGGGCCGGCCAGCGTGCCCGAGACCGACACCTCCTCGCCGGTGCTCAGCGTGCCGCGCACGGTCACCACGTTGCGGTGGTCGGCGGACTCCGAGCTGGTGGTCAGCCGGACCTCGACCCCGCGCTCCTGCGCGAACAGCGGCGCGTTGACGTAGGACACCGTCTCGTCGACGACGTCCTCGAAGACGCCCTTGAGCGCTGACAGCTCCAGCACCTTCACGTCGTGCTGGGTGATCTCGCCGTAGACCTCGACGTCGAGGCGGACCGCGACCTCACCGGCGAGCGCGGTGAAGATGCGGCCGAGGCGCTCGGCGAGCGGCAGGCCCGGCTTGACGTCCTCGGCGATGACACCGCCCTGGACGTTGACGGCGTCCGGCACCAGCTCACCGGCGAGGGCGAGGCGGACGGACTTGGCGACGGCGATACCGGCCTTCTCCTGCGCCTCGTCCGTCGACGCACCCAGGTGCGGGGTGCAGACGACCTGGTCCAGCTCGAAGAGCGGGGAGTCGGTGCAGGGCTCCTTGGCGTACACGTCGAGGCCGGCGCCGGCGACCCGGCCCTCCTTCAGCGCCGCGTACAGCGCCGCCTCGTCCACGATGCCGCCGCGCGCGGCGTTGACGATGCGCACGCTGGGCTTGACCTTGCGCAGCGCCTCGTCGCCGATGAGGCCGAGCGTCTCGGGGGTCTTGGGCAGGTGGACGGTGATGAAGTCGGAGACCTCCAGCAGCTCGTCCAGCGAGAGCACCTTGACGCCCATCTGCGCGGCCCGCGCGGGCTGCACATAGGGGTCGTAGGCGACGACCTTCATGCCGAAGGCGGACATGCGCTGCGCGACGAGGGCACCGATGCGGCCCAGGCCCACGACGCCCAGCGTCTTCTCGGCCAGCTCCACGCCCGTGTACTTGCTGCGCTTCCACTCGCCGTTCTTCAGCGCGGCGTTGGCCTGCGGGATGTTGCGGGCGGTGGAGACGATGAGACCGCAGGCCAGCTCGGCGGCGGTCACGATGTTGGAGGTCGGGGCGTTGACGACCATCACGCCGGCCTTGGTGGCGGCGGAGACGTCGACGTTGTCCAGGCCGACGCCGGCCCGGGCGACGACCTTGAGCTTCTTCGCGGCGGCGATGGCCTCGGCGTCGACCTTGGTGGCCGAACGGATCAGGATCGCGTCCACGTCGGCGATGGCCGGGAGCAGCTCGGAGCGGTCCGCTCCGTTGCAGTGCCGGATCTCGAAGTCCGGACCGAGTGCGTCGACGGTGGCAGGCGACAGCTCTTCAGCGATGAGTACGACGGGTTTCGAGCTCACGTGAGTCCTCACATGTGCGATGCGGACGGCCGTCCCGACGGCCGCAGGCGGAGGAGGGGGGCTAGCCGCGGAAGACGCACGACGCTGTGGGCCTGACGCGTGTTGTGCAAGAAGTGTAGTGGCGCGGCGGGCGTCGTATTACGCCTCCGCGGAAGGATCACCCGTCCGGGGCTGGACGGGGTGGACAACAGGGGCCGGAGCAGTCCGCCCCGGCCCCTGTCAGCAGGCTTACGCCTCCTCGTTCACCCAGCTCATCAGCTTGCGCAGCTGCTTGCCGGTGGTCTCCAGCAGGTGCTCGGAGTCCTGCTGCTTGTACTCGTTGTACTTCTTCAGGCCGCCGTGGTACTCGTCCATCCAGTTCTGGGCGAAGGAGCCGTCCTGGATCTCCGCGAGGACCTTCTTCATCTCGGCCTTGGTGGCGTCGGTGATGATGCGCGGGCCGGTGACGTAGTCGCCCCACTCGGCGGTCTCGGAGATGGACCAGCGCATCTTCTCCAGGCCGCCCTCGTACATGAGGTCCACGATCAGCTTCAGCTCGTGCAGGCACTCGAAGTAGGCGATCTCCGGCTGGTAACCGGCCTCGGTCAGCGTCTCGAAGCCCGCCTTGACCAGCGCCGAGGTGCCACCGCAGAGCACGGCCTGCTCACCGAACAGGTCGGTCTCGGTCTCCTCGGTGAAGGTGGTCTTGATGACGCCGGCGCGGGTGCCGCCGATGCCCTTGGCGTACGACAGGGCCAGCGCGAAGGCGCCTCCGGAGGCGTCCTGCTCCACGGCGGCGATGCACGGCACGCCGCGGCCTTCCTCGTACTGACGGCGCACCAGGTGGCCCGGGCCCTTCGGGGCGACCATGCAGACGTCCACGCCCGCCGGGGGCTTGATGAAGCCGAAGCGGATGTTGAAGCCGTGACCGAAGAAGAGGGCGTCGCCGTCCTTCAGGTTCGGCGCGATGGACTCCTCGTACACCTGGCCCTGGATCGGATCCGGGACGAGGATCATGATGACGTCGGCCTCGGCGGCGGCCTCCGCCGGAGTCACCACGCGCAGGCCCTGCTCCTCGGCCTTGGCCTTGGACTTCGAGCCCTCGTGCAGACCGACACGCACGTCCACACCGGAGTCACGCAGCGACAGGGCGTGGGCGTGGCCCTGGCTGCCGTAGCCGATGACCGCGACCTTGCGGCCCTGGATGATGGACAGGTCGGCGTCGGCGTCGTAGAACAGCTCGGCCACTTTGGGTTCTCTCCTTGTGTGCAGGTGGTGCGTCCCACCGTATGACGGCGGGCGGGAAGGAAGTTCGGGGGTCTCGGCATACGGGCGGCCGCTGATCGCGGGCCGCCCGTTCTCAGTCTTACGCCGTCCGGTCGAGAGCGCGCAGCGAGCGGTCCGTGATCGAACGGGCGCCACGGCCGATCGCGATCGTGCCGGACTGGACCAGCTCCTTGATGCCGTACGGCTCCAGCATCTTGAGCATGGCGGACAGCTTCTCGCTGGAACCGGTGGCCTCGATGGTCACGGCCTCCGGGGAGACGTCGACGGTCTTGGCGCGGAACAGCTGGACGATCTCCACGATCTGGGAGCGCGTCTCGTTGTCGGCGCGGACCTTCACCAGAACGAGTTCGCGCTGCACGGCCTGACCGGGCTCCAGCTCCACGATCTTCAGCACGTTGACGAGCTTGTTGAGCTGCTTGGTCACCTGCTCCAGCGGCAGGCTCTCGACGCCCACCACGATGGTGATGCGGGAGATGTCGGGGTGCTCGGTGACGCCGACCGCGAGCGAGTCGATGTTGAATCCGCGCCGGGAGAACAGGGCGGCGATGCGGGCGAGGATGCCCGGCGTGTTCTCCACCAGGACGGAGAGCGTGTGCTTGGACATGTCTTCTTGCTCTTCCTCGCTCAGTCGTCTTCGTTGTCGCCGAAGTCGGGGCGGACGTCCCGGGCGGCCATGATCTCGTCGTTGGAGGTGCCGGCGGCGACCATCGGCCAGACCATCGCGTCCTCGTGGACGATGAAGTCCACGACGACCGGGCGGTCGTTGATGGAGTTGGCCTCCGCGATGATCTTGTCCAGGTCCTCCGGGCGCTCGCAGCGCAGGCCCACGCAGCCCATCGCCTCGGCCAGCTTCACGAAGTCCGGCACGCGCGTGCCCTTGGCCTCCGGGTTGATGTCCTCGGGGCCGCTGTGCAGCACGGTGTTGGAGTAGCGCTGGTTGTAGAAGAGGGTCTGCCACTGACGGACCATCCCGAGAGCGCCGTTGTTGATGATGGCGACCTTGATCGGGATGTTGTTCAGGGCGCAGGTGGTCAGCTCCTGATTGGTCATCTGGAAGCAGCCGTCGCCGTCGATCGCCCAGACGGTACGGCCCGGCTGCCCGGCCTTGGCGCCCATCGCGGCCGGGACCGCGTAGCCCATCGTCCCGGCGCCGCCGGAGTTCAGCCAGGTGGCGGGCGTGTCGTACTGGATGAAGTGCGCGGCCCACATCTGGTGCTGGCCGACGCCCGCCGCGAAGATCGTGCCCTCGGGGGCGAGCTGCCCGATGCGCTCGATGACCGCTTGCGGGGACAGCGAGCCGTCCTCGGGCTGGTCGTAGCCGAGCGGGTAGGTCTCGCGCCACCGGTTCAGGTCGCTCCACCAGGCGGTGTAGTCGCCCTTGTGCCCCTCGCTGTGCTCCCTCTGGACGGCCTGGACCAGATCGGCGATGACCTCGCGGGCGTCGCCGACGATCGGCACGTCGGCCGCGCGGTTCTTGCCGATCTCGGCCGGGTCGATGTCCGCGTGGACGATCTTGGCGTAGGGGGCGAAGCTGTCCAGCTTGCCGGTGACGCGGTCGTCGAAGCGGGCGCCGAGGGCCACGATCAGGTCGGCCTTCTGCAACGCGGTGACGGCGGCGACGCTGCCGTGCATGCCGGGCATGCCCAGGTGCAGCGGGTGGCTGTCGGGGAACGCGCCGAGCGCCATCAGGGTGGTGGTGACCGGGGCGCCGGTCAGCTCGGCGAGGACCTTCAGCTCGGCGGTGGCATGGGCCTTGAGGACGCCGCCGCCGACGTAGAGGACGGGCCGCCTGGCGGCGCTGATCAGCTTGGCGGCCTCGCGGATCTGCTTGGCGTGCGGCTTGGTCACCGGGCGGTAGCCGGGCAGGTCCATGACGGGCGGCCAGGAGAAGACGGTCTTCTTCTGGAGGATGTCCTTGGGGATGTCGACCAGGACCGGTCCGGGGCGGCCGGTCGAGGCGATGTGGAACGCCTGCGCGATCACCCGCGGGATGTCCTCGCCCTTGGTGACCAGGAAGCTGTGCTTGGTGATCGGCATGGTGATGCCGACGATGTCCGCCTCCTGGAAGGCGTCCGTGCCGATCGCGGAGGACACCACCTGCCCGGTGATCGCGACCAGCGGCACGGAGTCCATGTTGGCGTCGGCGATCGGGGTGACCAGGTTGGTGGCGCCGGGGCCCGAGGTGGCCATGCAGACGCCCACCTTGCCGGTGGCCTGCGCGTAGCCGGTGGCGGCGTGGCCGGCGCCCTGCTCGTGCCGGACCAGGACGTGCCGCACCCGGGTGGAGTCCATCAGCGGGTCGTACGCCGGCAGGATCGTGCCGCCCGGAATGCCGAATACCGTGTCCGCGCCGACCTCCTCGAGGGAGCGGATGAGGGACTGCGCGCCCGTGACGTGCTCGACGGGGGCGGAGTGCTGTCCTCCGGAACGGGGCCGCGGCTGCGGATGGTGGGCCCCGGTGGCCTGCTCGGTCATCGGCATTCTCTTCTCGATGCTGAGGGTTTTTGCGAGGTTCGGGCGGAGTTCAAGCGCTGCACGAAAGGCACTCGTGCAACAAAAAACCCCTCGTGCCGCAAGGCAAGCGAGGGGAGCGCGCCGGTGAGGTCGCTGGGGATTCCGGATCGTCCTCCGGTGGGTCCCAGCTCAGCCGACGCGCTGTCCAAGTACGAGAATTCGGGTGCGCATGGCACTGACCCTCCCCCCGGCACGCACCACGTGTCAAGTGGGTGGGACGGGAGTCTCAGAATGTGAGCGAAGGGCACCGCCGCCTCCGAAGACAGCCGGAACACCCCCTGTGTACACCCTCTGCGGCTCCCTCGCGCTGCCCGCGAACGCCGGTTCGGCCGGGGCGTGCGGCACCGGGTAGTGGCCGGAGCCGAGCGCCCGGCGCAGCCGGTACTCGTCCAGCGGACCGGCGAACGCCATGCCCTGCCCATGGGTGCAGCCCATCGCGCGCAGCGCGACCACCTGCTCGGGCAGGTCCACGCCCTCGGCGACCGACTGGAGCCCGAGATCGCCGGCGATCCGCAGCAGACCACTGGTGATCTTGTGCAGCCGCGCGGACTCGACCACGCCCTCGACCAGACCGCGGTCGAGCTTGAGGATGTCCACGGGCAGCCTCCTGAGAGCCGTGATGGCCGCGTAGCCGCTGCCGAAGCCGTCCAGCGCGATCCGCACCCCGAGCCGGCTCAGCGCGGTCAGCCGCCGCTCCAGCTCGTCCAGGGAGACACGCGGATCGGTGTCGGACAGCTCGACGACCAGTGCCCCGGGCGGCAGCCCGTGCCGGGTCAGCAGCGCCTCCACCGAGCCCAGCGGCATCGAGCGGTCCAGCAGCCGCCGGGCGCTCATCCGGACCGTCACGGGGACGACGATCCCGGTCGCGGCCCGCTCGGCCGCCTGCTCCACGGCCTCTTGCAGGATCCAGCGCTCCAGCTCGGCGGTCTTGTCGCCGTCCTCGGCCACGCGCAGGAACT
This sequence comes from Streptomyces sp. NPDC029138, assembly GCF_055564375.1. Lineage (NCBI taxonomy): Bacteria > Bacillati > Actinomycetota > Actinomycetes > Kitasatosporales > Streptomycetaceae > Streptomyces > Streptomyces sp. NPDC029138. Next base: position 72,378 of record NZ_JBVHWM010000040.1, on the reverse strand, counting down.
CGGCCGGTGTGAACAGCACACCTTGGGAGGAGCGCCAGCGCGCCTGTGCGGAGACCGTCGTGATCCGGCCGTTCTGGAGGCACACCACGGGCTGGTGCAGCAGGGCGAACTCGCCGTCGTGCAGCGCGGCACGCAACCGCGTGGCCAGCTCCGCCTTGCGGACGACGTCCTGCTGCATCTGTGGCTTGTACAGCTCGACCCGGCCCTTTCCGGCCGACTTCGCGCGGTACATCGCCAGGTCGGCGTTGCGCAGCAACTCGCCCGCTCCGAGGCCCGCTTCGGCGAAGGCGACGCCGATGGAGGCGTTGACCCTGACGTCGTTGCCGTCGATGGCGTACGGGTGGGAGAGGGTCACCCTGAGGCGGTCGGCGAGCTCCAGGATGTTCCGCTCCCGGGCGGCCCGGTCCCGGGTGCCGTCCCCGACGATCAGGGCCGCGAACTCGTCGCCGCCCAGCCGGGACGCGGTGTCGCCCTGCCGGACCGCGTCCTGGAGTCTGCGGGCGGCCTGGATGAGCAGCTCGTCCCCGGCCTGGTGCCCGATCGTGTCGTTGACGGCCTTGAAGCCGTCCAGGTCGATGAAGAGCACCGCCGTACCGCGCAGGGCGGCTCCCCGGTCGGTGGCCCGGCGGCCGGACAGGGCCTGCTGCACCCGCTTGGTGAACAGCGCGCGGTTGGGCAGGTCGGTCAGCGGGTCGTGCTCGGCGTTGTGCTGCAACTGGGCCTGGAGCCGCACTCTCTCGGTCACGTCCCGGCTGTTGAAGATGAGCCCGCCGTGGTGCCGGTTGACGGTCGACTCGACGTTGAGCCAGCCGCCGTCGCCGGAGCGGAACCGGCACTCGATGCGCGTGGTGGGTTCCTCCAGCGGGCTGGCGGCGAGGAAGCGGCGCACCTCGTGCACCACGCAGCCCAGGTCCTCCGGGTGGATGAGCGCGGCCAGCTCGGTGCCCACCAGTTCCTCGGCGGGCCTGCCGTACACCCCGGCGGCGGCCGGGGAGACGTACCGGAGGATGCCGTTCGGCGCGGCGATCATGATGACGTCGCTGGAGCCCTGCACCAGGGAGCGGAAGTGGTTCTCCTTCTGCGCCAGTTCCTGGGTGAGGGTGATGTTGTCCAGCAGCATGATGCCCTGCCGGATGACGAGCGCCAGCACCACGGCGCCCGCGGTGATCAGCACCACGTGGTCGGGCCTGCGGCCGTTGAGGACGTTGTACAGGATGCCCAGCGTGCACACGGCGGCGGCGAGGTACGGCGTGAGCGCGGCGAGGGAGCCGGTGAGCGGCCGGCCGGACGGGTACCGGGAGTGCTCGCCGCCCGGCGCCGACAGGGGCAGGTGGTGGCCCGTGCTCCGCAGGCCCGGCACGTGCTCGTGGACCACGCGCGTGTGCCCGTCCGCCGCGCGTGCCGCCTGCGCGCCCCGGCGCCGGGGCGCGGCCCAGGGGGCGTAGGCGAGCAGCAGTGAACCGGCGAACCAGCCCGCGTCCAGCAGCTGCCCGGAGCGGTAGCTGCTGTGCAGCAGCGGCGAGGTGAACAGGGCGTCGCACATCACGGTCAGCGCGAGCGCGCCGATCGCGGTGTTCACCGCCGTACGGTTGCCCGGGGCGCGGCGGAAGTGCAGGGCGAGGACCATGCTGACGAGCGCGATGTCGAGCAGCGGGTAGGCCAGCGACAGCGCGGCGTGCGCCACGCTGGAGCCCTCGATCCGGGCCGCCTGGGCGAGGGCCAGACTCCACGAGAGGGTGAGCAGCGAGCCGCCGATCAGCCAGGCGTCCAGCCCCAGGCAGATCCAGCCCGCCTTCGTCACCGGCCGCTTGGCGAGCACCAGCAGGCCGACGATGGCGGGCGGTGCGAAGCACAGGAAGAACAGGTCGGCGTAGCTGGGGCTGGGCACCGGGCGGTCCAGCACGACCTCGTACCAGCCCCAGACCGCGTTGCCCAGCGCGGCCATGAGCGAGGAGAGGGCGAACAGCAGCCAGGCCGAGCGGAAGCGCACGCGGCGGCTGCGGGCGTACAGGAAGCAGGAGACGGCGGCGGAGCCCGCCGCCGCGCTGAGGCCGAAGTCGCCCATGATCAGCGCGACTTGACTCGTGCCCCAGTCGAACGCGGCTCCGACGGCGTAGGCCGCGCAGATCAGGGCGAGGACGAGTTGTTCCATCAGCCGGGTGTTGTCGCCGATGGCCGGACGGCGGGGCGGCGGGGCCTCGTGCGGGTGCGGTGCGCGCACCGCTCCGTCGAGGGTGGCGGTCACGGAGGGCGGGGCGCTCACCGGGGCCTCCCGGTTCGCGCCGCTCCCGGGTCCCGACGGTCCCGGTGCGCTGGGTGCGCATGCCTGCGGCGGCCGCTGTGCCTGCGCTGCTGGTGGCTGTGGTGGCTGGTGTGGTGGCCGCGCCTGCGCGCGGCCGTGCGCCAGGGTCGCCGTCGGCGGCTCCGCCGCGTCGGATCGTTCGTCCATAGGCCGTGCATCGCCCGTCGCCCCCCTCACAAATCTGAAATGTCCATCCCCGGCGCCGAACGGTCAGCGGCGCAGCCCCTGTCGGGGACGATACACCAGGATCGTCACTCAGGGACATAGCTTCTCTACGCTCCGTGACGACCAGCGGGGATGCGGGTACGGGCCGCGTCCGAAAGGTTGCGGAGGGTGCCCGAAGCGCCCTAGCGCCCGTTTGCTCCCCTGGTTTCGGGTCCGGTCGTAAGGATCACGTTTCGCAGGGGCTGTCGGTTCACGAACCGGGTCAACTGGTCCGCGAGCAGCCGCTCGGCGCGGGGCAGGAAGGCCGAGGAGGGCCCGCCGACATGCGGGCTGATCAGCACGCCGGGCGCCTGCCACAGGGGGTGACCGGGGGGCAGCGGCTCGGGGTCCGTGACGTCCAGGGCGGCGGTGATCCGGCCCCGTTCCAGCTCGGCGAGCAGCGCCTCGGTGTCCACGACGGGCCCGCGCGCGACGTTGACGAGCAGCGCGCCGTCCTTCATCCGGGCCAGGAACTCCGCGTCGACGAGCCCCCGGGTCTCCTCCGTGAGCGGGGTGCAGAGGATCACGACATCCGCGTGCGGAAGCATTGGAAGCACATCGGCGATCGGATGCACGGGACCGCGCGCCGTTGTGCGACGGGAGCGCGCAACGCGCGCCACCCGCGCGACTTCGAAGGGCACGAGCCGGTCCTCGATGGCGGCGCCGATGGCGCCGTATCCGACGATCAGCACGCTCTTGTCGGCGAGGGCGGGACGGAAACCGCTCACCCAGCGCTCCTGTTGCTGGGCGCGGACGAAGCCGGGGATGCCGCGCAGCGCGGCGAGGGTCAGGGTGAGCGCCAGCTCGGCCGTGCTCGTCTCGTGCACGCCCCGCGCGTTGCACAACCGCACGCCCGGCGGGATCACCGACAACTGCGCGGTGATGTCGTCGACGCCGGCGGTGAGCGTCTGGATCAGCCGCACGTTCGTCAGATGCTCCAGCGGGCCGACCCGGACCGACAGCCGCTTCATGTACGGCACCACGTACACGGCGCACTCCGCCGGGTCGCCGGGAAAGGGCTGCGCGCCGTCCTCTCCCCCGTCCCAGAACAGGTACCGGGGCCCCTCGGGCAGCCCCTCGATCTCCTCGGGCGGAATGGGAAGCCACACGTCTGAACTCATGCCAGGAGGCTATGTCAGGCACGCCTCGACGCAGAGGTTAGGTTGGGGGCCGGGCAGAGGGAGGTTCACGAGCAGGTGGAGCGCAGGACGATCGGCGCGGGATCGCTCGCGGTGGGGGCCGTCGGACTCGGATGCATGCCGATGAGCTGGGCGTACAGCGGATCACGGCAGCGGGGTGACGAGTCGGTCAGAGCGGTGCACCGGGCGCTGGACCTGGGCTCCGACCTCCTGGACACCGCGGACATGTACGGCCCGTTCACCAACGAGCTGCTGCTGGGCCGGGTGCTCAAGGAGCGGCGCCGGGACGCCTTCGTGTCCACGAAGGTCGGGCTGCTGGTAGGCGAGCAGCACATCGTGGCCAACGGCCGCCCCGGCTATGTGCGACGGGCCTGCGACGCCTCGCTGCGGCGGCTCCAGACCGATGTGATCGACCTGTACCAGCTGCACCGCGCCGACCCGGAGGTCCCCGTCGAGGAGACCTGGGGTGCGATGGCGGACCTGGTGCGGGCGGGGAAGGTGCGGGCCCTCGGCCTGTGCGCGGTCGGGGCGCGCGGCGGGCGCCGCCCGGGCGCGGGGCTGTACGACACGACGCTGCGCCAGTTGCGGCGGGTACAGCAGGTGTTCCCGGTGACCGCGGTGCAGGCGGAGCTGTCGGTGTGGTCGCCGGAGGCGCTCCAGGCGCTGCTGCCGTGGTGCGAGGCGCGCGGTGTGGGCTTCCTGGCGGCGATGCCGCTGGGCAACGGCTTCCTGACCGGCACGCTGACGCCGGGCGAGGGGTTCGAACCGGACGACGTACGCGCCCGGCATCCCCGGTTCACCGCCGAGATGATGGCGGCGAACCAGCCGATCGTCGCGGGCCTGCGGCGCATCGCCCGCCGGCACGGCGAGGACGTCACCCCGGCTCAGGTGGCGCTGGCCTGGGTGCTGGCGCAGGGCCGGCACGTGATCGCGCTGCCGGGCACGAAGCGGGAGCGCTGGGCGGCGCAGAACGCGGCGGCCGCCGGGCTGCGGCTGACCGCGGAGGACCTGGCGGAGGTGTCCGGGCTGCCGGCGGCGCAGGGGTCGTGGGACTGAGGTTTCCCCGGCCGGTTGCCGGGGATCGGGAACCCGGAGGGGCATGGCCGTCGTAGGAGAGTCAGAGCGTGCCGTCGGGCCCGCCCGTGGACCGCGGCCGGGCCGCCGCGTCGAAGGGACCGTGATCGTGCGACGTCGAGCTGTGCCGGCCGTGCTGGCCGTGGCCGCCCTCCTGCTGACGGCCGGCTGCTCCTCCGGCGGCGGGGACGCCCCGGGCGGGACGCCGGGCGCGACGGCCTCCGGGGCCACCGCTTCCGGCCACGGCACCGCGCCGGCCACGCCGGTCCCTCCGGCCAAGGGCTCGGTGAAGGTGCTGCGCACGGTGGCCGAGGGCCTGAAGACGCCGTGGGGGCTGGCTCCACTACCCGACGGCGGCCTGCTGGTCTCCTCCCGGGACGAGGGAACGATCAGCCGGATCGACGAGAAGACCGGCCGGACGACGGAACTGGGCACGGTCTCCGGGGTCTCGCCGGCCGGCGAGGGCGGCCTGCTGGGCATCGCCCTCTCCCCCGGCTTCGCCTCGGACCACATGATCTACGCCTACTTCACCTCGGCCTCGGACAACCGCATCGTCCGCATGCTGTACGACGAGCGGAAGCCGGCCGGTGAGCAACTGGGCGCTCCCGACACGGTGTTCAAGGGCATCCCCAAGGGCTTCATCCACAACGGCGGCCGGATCGCGTTCGGCCCCGACCGCATGCTGTACGCGGGCACCGGCGAGAGCGGGGAGAAGGGCCTGGCGCAGGACAGGAAGTCGCTGGGCGGCAAGATCGTGCGGCTGACCCCGGACGGCGACCCGGCGCCGGGAAACCCGTTCCCCGACTCGCCCGTGTACTCGTACGGCCACCGGAACGTCCAGGGCCTGGCCTGGGACGACAAACAGCGGCTGTTCGCCTCGGAGTTCGGGCAGGACACCTGGGACGAGCTGAACGCGATCAAGCCCGGTGACAACTACGGCTGGCCGAAGGCCGAGGGCCGGTCCTCCGACGCCGGCTTCCACAACCCGGTGGCCCAGTGGCGCACCGACGACGCCTCGCCCAGCGGCATCGCCTCTGTGAACGGTGTGATCTGGGTGGCGGGCCTGAAGGGCGCCCGGCTGTGGCGCGTCCCGCTGAACGGCACGTCGGCCTCGGCGGCCCCGCAGGCGTTCCTCACGGGCGCCTACGGCCGCCTCCGTACGGTCGTCCCGGCGGGCGGCGACAGGCTCTGGCTGGTGACGAGCAACACGGACGGCCGCGGCACCCCGAAGAAGGGGGACGACCGGGTGCTGGAGGTGCGGGTGCGGTGACCGGCGCACCTCCCTCGATGAGCCGCGCGGCTACTCGTCCTCGGTGAGCGCTCCGGGCTCCGGCTCGGCCGGCGCCGTCTCCGGCAGGCGTATCACCGCCTTCCCGGAGGTCAGGTCTATGGGGCCGCGGCCGGGGTCGTTGTCTCCCACGTCCTCGCGGGTCAGTTCCAGCCGGTTCTGCTCGTCCCGGGTGTGCTTGCGGCCGGGCGCGAACAGTTCCTCGAAAGCGTTGAACACGGCTCCCCCTCACTGCCGGTTTTCTCCAGCGTAGGTCTCAGCCCGGCGTTTCGGCTGCGAGCGTGCCGGCCGCGAACAGCCCCAGCCGGTGCGCCACCGCCGCCGCCTCGCCCCGGCCCGAGACGCCGAGCTTGCTCAGGATGTTGGAGACGTGGACGCTCGCGGTCTTCGGCGAGATGAACAGTTCCTCGGCTATCTGTCGGTTGGTGCGGCCGGCCGCGACCAGGTGCAGGACGTCCCGCTCGCGGCTGGTGAGGCCGAGCGCCGCGGCCGGGTCGGCGGGGGCCTGCCGCGCGGCGCCGGTCAGGGTGAGGCGGGCGCGCTGGGCGAGCCGGGCGACGGCGTCGGCGAGGGGGCGCGCGTCGAGGTGGGCGGCGACCGCCGCGGCCAGCCGGAGCAGTTCCACCGCCCGCTCGCGCTGGTCGTCGCCGCCCTCGGCCAGCAGTGCGGCGGCGAGGCGGTACCGGACCCGGGCGAGGTGGTAGGGCCGGTCCAGGCATTCGAAGGCGGTGACGACCGGGGACCAGGTGTCGACCGTGTCCCGGTCCTGCGCGCGGAGCAGTTCGGCCCGGGTCCACCGGTCGTAGGCCTGCCAGAGCGGGACGCCGGTGGTGAGGGTCCGTACGGCCGCCGAGAGACGGTCGAGGGTCTCGGCGCGGCCGGGCCGGGCGGCGGGCAGGCCGCGGGCGTCGGCCTCGGCGGTGGCGGCGGCCAGCAGCAGCGGCCAGGCGTAGCGGCGGGTGCCGGGCGGAAAGCCGGCGTCCAGGGCCGGGAGCAGTGCCGCGCGGGCGTCGGCGATCCGGCCCTCGGCGGCGGCGACCGCGAGGACGATACGGGCCACGGGCAGGGACTGCTGGGGCATCGGGTCGTGGGTGCCGTACCAGGCGCGGGCGGCGGCGAGGTGCCGGCCGGCCTCGGTGAGGTCGCCTCGGGCGAGGGCGAGGTGGGCCTGGTGCAGGGCGCCGGCGCCCCGGGGCTTGGCGCCGTGGCCGACCCGGGTGGCGTGCGCGGCGGCCTCGGCGGCCTCCTGCCACTGGCCGAGCGAGTACAGCGCCTCGGACAGGTTGCCCCACATCCACGCCCCGGAGTCCAGCAGTCCGTACGCCCGGCAGAAGTCGATGCCCTCGCGCAGCAGGGGAACGGCCTCCCGGTCCCGGCCGATGCTTTGCAGCGCGGACGGCAGGTTCACATAGGCGCGGGCCGCGACATGGTGCATGCCCTCCGCGCGGGTGTCCCGCAGGACCTCCCGCATCTGCGCGAGGCCGGCCTCGGGCTCGCCGGACTCCACGGTCAGGCCGCCCAGGGTGAGGCGGGCGTGCAGTTCGGTCTCGCGGGCGCCCACCATGCGCGCGTACTCCACGGCCCGCTCGGCGGCGGCGAGGGCCTCGGGGCCCGGCCGGCGCTGCATGGACCAGCTGGCGGCGACCGCCAGCACCTCGGCGTGCACCTCGGACGGTGGCAGTCCGCGCACGAGATCCTGGGCGGTGGCCAGTTCCTGCCGGCCGTCGCCGCGCGACATGGCCTGGACCAGTCGGGAGCGCTGCACCCAGAACCAGGCGGCGCGCAACGGGTCCGGGTCTTCCTCCAGGAGGCGCAGGGCCCGCTTGGTGATCTTCAGGGCGCGTTCGCGCTCACCGCCGAAGCGGCCCGCCACGGCCGCCTCGGCCATCAGGTCGAGGTAGCGCAGCGGCGTGGTGGCCGGGTCGCAGCCGCACGGGGGACAGACCTCGGCGTAGTCGACCGGGCGCAGGGCGGAGCGCACCTCCTGCGGGGCGCTGTCCCACAGCTCCATCGCCCGCTCCAGCAGCCCGAGCTGCTCGGTGTAGGCGTGCCGGCGGCGGGCGACGACGGCGGCGGCCAGGACGGCGGGCAGGGCCTTCGCGGCGTCGTGGGCGTGGTACCAGTAGCTGGCCAGGCGCATCACGCGGGCGTCGGCGGGGACCAGCGCCGGGTCGGCCTCCAGGGCCTCGGCGTAGCGGCGGTTGAGCCGGGAGCGTTCGCCGGGCAGCAGGTCGTCGGCGACGGCCTCGCGGACCAGGGAGTGCCGGAAGCGGTAGCCGTCGCCGGTCCGGGTGACGGTGAGGATGTTGGCGCCGACGGCGGCCCGCAGCGCCTCGATGAGGTCGTCCTCGGCGAGCTGGGCCACGGCTTCGATCAGCCGGTACTCCACGGTGGAGCCGCCCTCTGCGACGAGCCGGGCGACCCGCTGGGCGCTCTCGGGCAGCGCCTCGACCCGGACCAGGAGCAGGTCGCGCAGGGAGTCGGTGAGGCCGGCGCAGTCGCCCGCCGATGCGGCCACGGCGAGTTCCTCGATGAAGAAGGCGTTGCCGTCGGAGCGGGCGTATATCTCGTCGACCTGGGCGGGGTCGGGTTCGGCGGCGAGGATGCCCGCGATCTGGCGGCCGGCCTCCTCGCGGGTGAAGCGGGCGAGTTCGATGCGGCGGACGGTGCGCAGCCGGTCCAGTTCGGCGAGCAGGGGCCGCAGCGGGTGGCGGCGGTGGATGTCGTCGGAGCGGTAGGTGGCCAGGACGAGGAGACGGCCGGCGCGCAGGGTGCGGAAGAGGTAGGCGAGGAGGTGGCGGGTGGAGGCGTCGGCCCAGTGCAGGTCCTCCAGGACGAGGACGACGGCGTGCTCGGCGGCGACCCGCTCCAGCAGCCGGGCGGTGAGTTCGAACAGGCGGGCCATGCCCTGTTCGTCGTGGCGGCCGGCGCCGGCCTCGCCGAGGTCGGGCAGCAGCCGGGCCAGTTCCTCCTCCTGGCCGGCCGCCGCCGCGGCGAACTCCTCGGGCAGGGCGTCGCGCACGGCGCGCAGGGCGGCGGAGAAGGGGGCGAACGGCAGCCCGTCGGCGCCGATCTCCACACAGCCGCCGACGGCGACGACGGCGCCGTGCCGGGCGGCGGCGGCGGCGAACTCCTCCACGAGGCGGGTCTTGCCCACGCCCGCCTCGCCGCCGAGCAGCAGCGCCTGCGGCTCGGCCGCGGCGGCACGGGCGAGCGCGTCGTTCAGCGTGTCCAACTCGTCGGTGCGGCCGACGAACACGGGACTGACGGACCTGTTCTCCACGGGCCCGAGCATCGCACGGGGCCGGGACGGCCCGGCACCGGTTTTCCACAGCCCCCGTGTGATGGTCGTACCGGTGGCCGGCAGCGCCGTACCGGCGGACGACAGGGTCACGCGGTGCGGGGCAGCCGGTGCCAGCGGGGGCGGTCGGTATGCGACTCGGCGGCCGGGGCCCCGTCACCGGCGGACTCCGCGCGGCGGGCGGCGCGGCGGGACCGTACGGTTTCGCGGGCCAGGCGCTCCTGCTGGGCCGTGCGGCGCAGTTCGGCTGAGCGGAGGCGGTGGAGTTCAAGGGCGTACATGGCGAGTCCTCCGGGGGAAACGGTGTGGTGTGTCGCCTTCCGCGACGCCTCCACCCTCGTCTCCCAGGCAGGTCCGCCACATCGGGAGAGTGCCGCATCTTCGGGCGGCCGGCGGGCCGCACGCGCGCGTAAGGGGCCTTAGGGCGGCGGTGAGTCGCTCACGCGCGCCCTAAGGCCCCTCAGGCCTGCGGGTTCCCGGCGGCCCTCTCAGCCGGTCGAGGGCAGGCCGAGCAGGGCGTCGGAGTACTTCAGGACGGCGAGCAGCAGTCCGATGACGCCGAGCGAGACGCCCGCCCAGGCGACCGACTTGATCCACGCGGCCTGCGGACGGCCGGGGGTGCCGAACGCGGGCCGGGCCAGCACGACCACGCCGGTGATCAGCGCGGCCAGCGCGAACAGGCCGGCCCACAGGGCGGTGGTGTGCCAGGCGTCGCCGTAGACCTCCTTGATCTGCTGGGCGACGCTCGCGGTGGAGGAGGTCCGGAGCTGGCCGACGAGCTGCTCGCGCGCGGACGCGACGGTGCCGATCCAGCCGCCGCTCAGTGAGACGAGGCCCAGCGCTGCGGAGACGACGGCGCCGGCGCCCTGGCCGACCCCGGAGGGCGCCTTGCCGCCGGCGGCTTCCGTCGCATCGCCTGCCTCGCCGCCGTCGGCTTCCGCGGCCTGCTCCTCGGCGGCCCGCCCCTCGGCGGCCTGGTCCTCAGCAAGACCGGCCGTCGTCGTCTCGTCGTCCTTGCGCGCCTCGGTGCCGGCCTCAGTGCCGGCCGTGGCGCCTTCCGCTGTCTTCGTTGCCATGCCTGGCACCGTACGGACGCTGTCTGAGAGGTCTCTTAATGATCGTTGTGCGCGGTACGCGCGCGTGCCGCGCGCCACTCGGGCGCGAGCACCGCCCAGATCTCGGTGCTGGTGCGCACGCCCCGGTGCCGGTAGTTCTCGCGGAGCACGCCCTCGCGGGTCATGCCGATCCGCCGGGCCACGTCGATGCTCGGCTCGTTGGCCGAGGAGGCGTACCACTCCACCCGGTGCATGCCGCGCTCCTCGAAGGCCCAGTCGAGCAGCACCCGCATCCCGCGCGTGACCAGTCCGCGCCCGGCCGCCGCCGGCTCCAGCCAGCAGCCGGCCTCGCAGACCCCGCTCGGGGTGTCCCAGACGCGGAACAGCAGGCCGCCGACGAGCTTCCCGCCCAGCCAGATCCCGTGCGCGCTGCCGGCGTCGGCACCGCGCTTGTCGGCGTACGACTTCAGCCAGCCACGGGCGCCGTCGAGATCGGACACCACGTCCGCCAGGCCGACGTGCCGGCCGATGAACTCCCGCCCCCGGTCGATGTGGGCGAGCAGTTCCTCCGCGTGCCAGACCTCCAGGGGCCGCAGTTCGGCGCCGTCGTCACCGAGCGATGTCGCGTACATCGTGCCGTTCGTCCTTCCGCAGTTCGTCCACCGGCACCCGGCCGAGCCTGTCCTGCGCGGCGCGGCACTCGGGCGGCTCGATGCTGAGGCGCGGCAGGCGGCGCTCCAGCCAGCCGGGCAGCCACCAGTTGGCGGGGCCGAGCAGATGCATCAGGGCGGGCACGAGCAGGGTACGCAGGACGAAGGCGTCGAGGGCGACGGCGGAGGCGAGCGCGATGCCGAACATGGCGATGACGCGGTCGCCGCTGAGCACGAAGGCGAGGAAGACGGAGATCATGATGACCGCGGCGGAGTTGATCACCCTGCTGGTCTCGGCGAGGCCCACGCGGACGGCGCGCCGGTTGTCGCCGGTCTCCAGCCACTCCTCGTACATCCGGCTGACCAGGAAGACCTGGTAGTCCATGGAGAGCCCGAAGAGCACCGAGACCATGATCACGGGCAGGAAGGGCTCGATGGGGCCCGAGCGGCCGAGGCCGAGCGGTTCACTGCCCCAGCCCCACTGGAAGACGGCGACGACGATGCCGAACGCGGCGGCGACGGCGGTGATGTTCATCGCGGCGGCCTTCAGCGGGATGCCGAGCGAGCGGAAGGCGAGCAGCAGCAGGAGGCAGCCGAACCCGATGACCACGCCGACGAACAAGGGCAGTTTGCCGACGATCACATCCGCGAAGTCGTCGTAGCCGGCGGTGACTCCGCCCACCTGTACGTCGAGCGAGGTGCCGCGTTCCGCGCGCGGGAGCACGCCGGTGCGCAGCCGGTCCACGAGATCGCTGGTGTCCTGGGACTGGGGCGCGGACTCGGGTACGACGGTGAGGTACGCGGTGTCCCCGCCGGTGGCGTAGGTGACCGGGGTGACGGAGGCGACGCCCGGGGTGGCGCGCAGGGTGGTGTCGAGGTTGTCCAGGGCGAGTTTGTCGTCGCCGCCGTCCACGCGTGTCACCAGTGTCAGCGGCCCGTTCACGCCGGGCCCGAAGCCCGCCGCGAGCAGGTCGTAGGCCTGGCGGGTGGTGGAGGTGCGGGGATCGTTGCCCTGGTCGGAGGTGCCGAGGCGGAGGGAGAGGGTCGGCAGGGCGAGCACGGCGACGACCGCGAGGGCGAGCGAGCCGAGCAGCCGGGGGTGGCGTTCGACCAGCGCCGACCAGCGGGCGGGGAGGCCGGTGGGAAGTTCGGGGCGCGGCCCGTGTTCGGCGAGCCGGCGCCGTTCGCGCCGGCTGAGGGCGCGCGGGCCGAGGTACGACAGCAGGGCGGGCAGCAGGGTCACGGAGGCCGCGACGGTGAGCACGACGGTCAGACAGGCCGCCACGGCGACCCCGTTGAGGAAGCCCAGCCGCAGTGTCAGCATCCCGAGCAGGGCGATGCACACCGTCGCACCCGCGAAGACGACCGCGCGTCCGGTGGTGGCCACGGCGTGCGCGGCGGCCTCGGGGACGCTCAGGCCGCGCTTCAGGCCGCGCCGGTGCCTGGTCACGATGAACAGCGCGTAGTCGATGCCCACGCCGAGGCCGATCAGCATGCCGAGCATGGGCGCGAAGTCGGCGACCGTCATGGCGTGTCCGAGCAGTCCGATGCCCGCGTAGGCGGTGCCGACGCCGACCAGCGCGGTGGCGATCGGCAGCAGGGAGGCGGCGAGGGAGCCGAAGGCGAGGGACAGCACGACGGCGGCGACGAGCACCCCGACCGCCTCGGCGGTGTGCCCGCGCGCGGACTCGGTGAGCCCGATGGCGGTGCCGCCCAGCTCCACCCGAAGCCCCTCGCCCGTGGCTGCCTTGGCGGCGCGCACGACGGCCTGCGCCTCGGCTCTGCCGATGTCGTCGGCCTGCCGCGCGAAGGTGACGGCTGCGTAGGCCGTACGGCCGTCGGCGCTGATCCGGTGGGGGCCCTGGTCGCCGTACGGGCCGGACACCGAGGCCACGCCGGGCAGTGCGGCGATCCGGCGCAGGGTGCGGGTCATGGTCCGCTCGATGTCGCCTGCCCGGACCGTGCCGGTGACGGTGTGCCAGACGACGGTGTCGCTGTCCCCGCCCAGCCCCGGGAAGCCCTCCTTGAGCAGCTGGGTCGCGCGGTGGGACTCGGTGCCGGGGACCTCGTAGTCGTTCGAGTACGCCGAACCGGCCAGGGCGGCGCCCGCGGTGACCCCGCCGAAGGCGAGGAGCCACAGCAGGACGGTGATCAGGCGGTGCCTGACACACCAACGCGCGAGGTATGCCACCGGACGTGCTCCCAGAAGACGATGTGTGGATCTTTGGCCGGGAACAATCGCCAATAAACCGGACAGCCCCCAAAGAACGACAAGGGGTGACGGCCGAACTGAAGGGACGTCAGTCGAACTGGTCCCCGAGCGCCATGACCATCGCCCCGGCGATGAGCAGCCACAGGGCCCTGCGGGTACGCCCCTTGGAGCCGAGCAGCGCCGCGAGCGCGCAGACGGCGGCCCCGAGGGCGTAGGCGGCGGGCACGCGGGCGGGCGCGGACGCGGTGAGCCGCATCAGGGAGGCGGCGAGTCCCGCGAGGCAGAGGAGCGCTCCGGTGCCGGCCGCGGTCCACCGGGCCCGCCGGGCGTCCTCGACATGCCCCTCCGGCTCCTCGCTTATCGGGGGCTCGGTGTCGGAATCGGTGCGTCCACTCATGGCGGGCGAGCGTACCGCCTCGGGCTGGGAAAACGTGGTGCGGGGCGGCGCCTGCGACTGCTAGGCATGGTCGCTTGTGACCGAGACACCGAGAACACCCGACGCGCTCCTCAGCCGCCTCACCCATCCGCGCTATCCCCGCAGCAACGGCTACGACGTCCGCTGGACCATCGAGAACCAGATGGGCCCGCACGCGCTGTGGCTGCTGGAGTGGCTGGCGCCCGCGCTCGGCCTCGACCGGCTGCCGCCCGGCGCCCGGGTGCTCGACCTCGGCTGCGGACGCGCCATGACGTCCGTCTTCCTGGCCAGGGAGTACGGCGTCCAGGTCACCGCGGCCGACCTGTGGGTGAAGCCGGACGAGAACGCCGTACGCGTCGCCGAGGCGGGGCTGGCCGACCGGGTGCTGCCCGTCTTCGCCGAGGCGCACGATCTGCCGTTCGCCGAAGGTTCCTTCGACGCGATCGTGTCCGTCGACGCCTACCAGTACTTCGGCACGAACGACCTGTATCTGCCCACGCTGACCCGGCTGCTGAAGCCGGGCGGGCGGATCGGGGTGGTGGTGCCGTCGGTGCGGGAGGAGATCGCCGGAGCCGAGCCGCCGGAGCACCTCACGGCCCACTGGGACCCCGGGTTCTGGGCGTTCCACTCCCCCGGCTGGTGGCACCGGAACTGGATGCGCACGGGTGCCGTGACCGTCGAGACAGCCGACTGGCTTCAGGACGGCTGGCGGGACTGGCTGCTGTGGAGCCAGGTGTGCGCCGAGAAGAGCCCGAGCGCGTTCATGGCCGGGCTGGCCCGCGACTCCGTGGAGCTGCTGACCGCCGACCAGGGGCGTCTGCTCGGGTTCGCCCGGGTCGTGGGACGCCGTAGCTAGCCGTACGGCCCCGGAGGGCATCCCTCCGGGGCCGTACACCGCGTGGGGACTCAGCCCTCGCTGACGCCCAGCTTCTCCAGGATCAGCTCCTTGACGCGGGCCGCGTCGGCCTGGCCACGGGTGGCCTTCATGACCGCGCCGACCAGGGCGCCGGCCGCGGCCACCTTGCCGCCGCGGATCTTGTCCGCGATGGCCGGGTTGCCGGCGATGGCCTCGTCGACGGCCGTGCCGAGCGCGGAGTCGTCGGAGACGACCTTCAGTCCGCGCTTCTCGACGACCTCGTCCGGGGTGCCCTCGCCGGCGAGGACGCCCTCGATGACCTGACGGGCCAGCTTGTCGTTCAGGTCACCCTTCGCGACCAGCTCGGTGACCCGGGCCACCTGCTGCGGCGTGATCGCCAGCTCCTCCAGCGCCTTGCCGGACTCGTTGGCGCTGCGCGCCAGTTCGCCCATCCACCACTTGCGGGCGGAGGCCGCGTCGGCACCGGCGTCGATGGTGGCGACGATCGGCTCCAGCGCGCCGGCGTTGAGGATCGCCTGCATGTCGGTGGCGGAGATGCCCCACTCGGACAGCAGCCGGGTGCGGCGGGCCAGCGGCAGCTCGGGCAGGGCCGCGCGGATCTCCTCGACCCACTCGCGCGAGGGCGCGACCGGCACCAGGTCGGGCTCCGGGAAGTACCGGTAGTCCTCGGCCTCTTCCTTGACGCGGCCCGAGGTCGTGGACCCGGTGTCCTCGTGGAAGTGGCGGGTCTCCTGGACGATCGTGCCGCCGCTGGAGAGCACGGCCGCGTGCCGCTGGATCTCGAAGCGGCAGGCGCGCTCGACGGAACGCAGCGAGTTGACGTTCTTGGTCTCGGAGCGCGTGCCGAACTTGTCGCCGCCCTTGGGCATCAGCGACAGGTTCACGTCGCAGCGCATCTGGCCCATCTCCATGCGGGCCTCGGACACGCCGAGGGCCCGGATGACCTCGCGCAGCTCGCGGACGTACGCCTTGGCCACCTCGGGGGCGCGCTCGCCGGCTCCGACGATCGGCTTGGTGACGATCTCGATCAGCGGGATGCCGGCGCGGTTGTAGTCGAGCAGGGAGTGGGACGCGCCGTGGATACGGCCGGTGGCGCCGCCGACGTGCGTCGACTTGCCGGTGTCCTCCTCCATGTGGGCGCGCTCGATCTCCACGCGGAAGGTCTCGCCGTCCTCCAGCTGCACGTCGAGGTAGCCGTTGAAGGCGATCGGCTCGTCGTACTGGGAGGTCTGGAAGTTCTTCGGCATGTCCGGATAGAAGTAGTTCTTCCGGGCGAAGCGGCACCACTCGGCGATCTCGCAGTTCAGCGCGAGACCGATCTTGATCGCGGACTCGACGCCGGTCGCGTTGACGACCGGGAGCGAGCCGGGCAGGCCGAGGCAGGTGGGGCAGGTCTGGCTGTTCGGCTCGGCGCCGAGCGTCGTGGAACAGCCGCAGAACATCTTGGTCCTGGTGCCGAGTTCGACATGGACCTCAAGGCCCATGACGGGGTCGTACGACGCCAGCGCGTCCTCGTACGACACCAGGTCGGTCGTGGTGGTCACGGTGAAAACTTCCCTCTCAGCCCAGCAGGACGTCGTCGTCGCCCAGCCGCTTCAGCTCGCGGTAGAGGATGGCGAGGCCGGTGGCGATGCCGGCGGCGGTGACGACGGCGTCGACGAGCCGCAGCGTGTCGTTCTCGGAGCGGGCCTTCTTGATCTGCTTCATGGCGCCGACCGCGCCGAACGCGGTGGCGGCCATGGACAGGTACGTACCGGACTTGGACTTCTTGAAGCCCTTGGCCTTGGACAGTGCGCTCACAGCGACGGTGCCTCCTCCAGCAGCGGGTGACCCCACTTTTCCACGAAGGCGGCCTCGACGGCGGCGCCCACCTTGTACAGCCGGTCGTCCTTCATCACCGGGGCGATGATCTGGAGACCGACCGGGAGGTCGTCCTCCGGGGCCAGACCGCAGGGCAGCGACATGGCCGCGTTGCCCGCCAGGTTGGTCGGGATGGTGCACAGGTCCGCGAGGTACATCGCCATCGGGTCGTCGGCGCGCTCGCCGATCGCGAAGGCGGTGGTCGGGGTCGTCGGGGAGACGATCACGTCGACCTGCTCGAAGGCCTTGTCGAAGTCCTGCTTGATCAGCGTGCGGACCTTCTGGGCGCTGCCGTAGTACGCGTCGTAGTAGCCGCTCGACAGGGCGTACGTGCCGAGCATGACGCGGCGCTTCACCTCGGCGCCGAAGCCCGCCTCACGGGTGAGGGAGGTGACCTCCTCGGCGGAGTGCGTGCCGTCGTCGCCGGTCCGCAGGCCGTAGCGCAGGCCGTCGAAGCGGGCGAGGTTGGAGGAGCACTCGGACGGGGCGATCAGGTAGTACGCCGACAGGGCGAGGTCGAAGGACGGGCAGTCCAGCTCGACGATCTCGGCGCCCAGCTCCTTGAGCAGCGCGACCGACTCGTCGAAGCGCTGGATGACGCCCGCCTGGTAGCCCTCGCCACGGAACTGCTTGACCACGCCGACGCGCATGCCCGCGACGCTGCCGTTGCGGGCGGCCTCGACCACCGGCGGGACCGGGGCGTCGATGGAGGTGGAGTCCAGCGGGTCGTGCCCGGCGATGACCTCGTGCAGCAGCGCCGCGTCGAGCACCGTACGGGCGCAGGGGCCGCCCTGGTCGAGCGAGCTGGAGAACGCGACCATGCCGTAGCGGGAGACCGCGCCGTACGTCGGCTTCACACCGACCGTGCCGGTGACGGCGGCCGGCTGGCGGATGGAGCCGCCGGTGTCGGTGCCGATGGCGAGCGGGGCCATGTGCGCGGCCAGCGCGGCCGAGGAGCCGCCGCCGGAGCCGCCGGGAATCCGGGTGAGGTCCCACGGGTTGCCGGTCGGGCCGTAGGCGCTGTTCTCGGTGGAGGACCCCATGGCGAACTCGTCCATGTTGGTCTTGCCGAGGATGACGACGTCGGCGGCCTTGAGCCGCTTGGTGAGCGTCGCGTCGTACGGCGGGATCCAGCCCTCCAGGATCTTCGAGCCGACGGTCGTGGGCACGCCCTCGGTGGTGAAGATGTCCTTGAGCGCGAGCGGGACACCGGCCAGCGGGCCGAGCTTCTCGCCGCGCTCCCGCTTCTCGTCCACGGCACGGGCCTGGGCGAGGGCGCCCTCGCCGTCGACGTGGAGGAAGGCGTGCACCTTCTCGTCGACCGCCTCGATCCGGGCGAGGTGGGCCTCGGTGACCTCGACGGCCGTCAGCTCGCCGGAGGCGATCCTCGCCGCGGTCTCGGCCGCGGTGAGCCTGATGATGCTGTTCTTGTCCGTCATGGTGGTCACTCCTCCCCCAGGATCTGCGGCACCTTGAAACGCTGCTGCTCCTGTGCCGGGGCGCCGGAGAGCGCCTGCTCGGGGGTGAGCGAGGGACGGACCTCGTCCGGCCGCATGACGTTCGTCAGCGGGAGCGGGTGAGAGGTCGGCGGTACGTCTTGGTCGGCGACCTCGCTGACGCGGGCGACCGCGCCGATGATGTCGTCAAGCTGTCCCGCGAAGTGGTCGAGTTCTTCGGGCTTCAGCTCCAGACGCGCCAGCCGGGCGAGGTGGGCGACCTCCTCGCGCGTGATGCCAGGCATGCAGCGATCCTCTGGGGTGAGTGTGTGTGGTTTGGGCCCAATCCTATGGGGCGGGGCGCCGTGACCGTGAAACGGTTTCCCCCGGGCCCGGCCTCAGCGGCGCCGCCCGTCCCAGGCGTCGCTCTTCAGGAAGTGGTTGTCGTACAGCTCCTGGACCTCCAGCAGGCTCTCCGGGGTGGCCTCGCCGAGGCGGATGCGCTGGAGGTGGCGGAAGTACTCGAAGCGCTCGACGCCCGGGGTGATGACGATGAGCAGGTCGGCGGTGCTGCCGGGGACGGCGGCGAAGGCGTGGGGCCGGTCCGGCGGGACGATGATCAGGTCGCCGCGCCCGGCGGTGACGACGTCGTCACCGGAGAGGACCTCGGCCTCGCCGTCGAGCAGGTAGAACATCTCGGCCGAGTTGTGGTGTACATGAGGGCGGGCCCCGTCGGCGCCCTCGGCGAGCGTGACGCGCACGGTTGACAGCGCGCCGCCGCTGGCGCTGCTGTCGGCCAGCAGCTTCACGGCGACGGGCGCACCGCCGACGACCTCGGCCTCGGCGTCGCGGACGAGCACGGTGGCGTCGAACTTCGGCACGAACAGCGACATGGCGGATTCCCCCTGTGGATGTGGTCAGACCGCGAAGAGCAGTCCGGCGCTGATCAGTACAACGATCGCGGTGGCGAAGTGGATCCCGAAGGCGACGGCTTTCGCGCCGCCGTTCCGCAGGACTATCAGCGTGTCGACGAGCGGGACGAGTGCCACGCAGACCATGAACCAGGCCTCGGCCCGGGCGCCGGCGAAGGCGAGCAGGGCGAGGCCCAGCAGCCCGAAGGCGCCGTCCCTGAGTCCCTTGACCGACAGGTAGGCGCGGGCGTCGCCGCGCGGGTCGGCGGGGACTCCGTAGCCGGCCGCCGCGGGGCCGGGCTGGAACCAGAACCGGTAGCCGAGGAACACGCAGAACAGGTCGAGCAGGACGGCCAGGGTGTACGCGGTGACGGTCATTTCCGTTCTCCCACTTCTTTGCTAGCAGCGCTAGCTGCAAGAGCGACGCTATCAGAGCAATGACAGGTTGGCTAGCGTTGCTAGAATCAAGGCCATGTCGATCCAGACGCGCCGGGAGCGCGAACGAGCGGAACGCGAGTGGCTGATCGTCACGGCCGCGCGGGAGCTGGCGGAGTCCGAGGGTTGGGACGCGGTGACCACACGCCGGCTGGCGGCCGGGATCGAGTACAGCCAGCCCGTCCTCTACAGCCACTTCAGGGGCAAGGACGCGATCGTGGCGGCGGTCGCGGTGCAGGGGTGCGCCGACCTGGCGACGGAACTGCGGCAGGCCCGCACGGCGGCGCGCGGCACACGGGAGGCGCTGGCGGCGGTGGCGCAGACGTACACGTCCTTCGCCAGGCGCCGGCCCGCCCTCTACGACGCGATGTTCACCCTCCGGGTGGATCTGCCGTTCGCCACGGAGGAGGCTCCGGCACCGCTGCGGGAGGCCTTCGCCGAACTGCGCCTCGCGGTGGAACCCGTCGCGGCCGAGGGCGACGACCCCGCGCTGCTGACGGAGACGTTCTGGGCGGGGCTGCACGGCCTGGCCACGCTGGTGCGGTGCGGCAGGCTGCCGGAACACGCGCACGGGACGCGCTTGGCGCTGCTGGTCGGCCACTTCACGGGGGGCTAGGGTCTTTAGTCTGGATCAGGCCGGATCAGGGAGCGGTGTCAGACCCCGCGAGCCCGGCCTGAGACGAGCGGGCGGGAGAACTACTCGGCCGCGGGCAACGCGGCGCGCGGCCGCTGCCACCCACGGGAGCCCCGCGCCAGCAGCCACGCCGTCGCCTCCTCGGGCGGCATCGCCGCGGCGACCAGCCACCCCTGCACCGCGTCGCACCCCAGATCCCGCAGCCGCTCCCACGTCTCGTCGTCCTCGACCCCCTCGGCGACGACGAGGAGGCCCAGCGAATGGGCGAGGTCGACGGTGCAGCGCACGATCTCCGCGTCCTCGGCGTCGACGGCCAGCCGGGCCACGAAGGAACGGTCGATCTTCAGCTCGCTGACCGGGAGCCGCCGCAGGTGCACCAGCGACGAGTAGCCGGTGCCGAAGTCGTCCAGGGACATCTTCACGCCGTGCCCGGTGAGCCCGGCGAGGGTGTCGGCGGCCCGCTGCGGGTCCTCCAGCAGGACGTGTTCCGTGATCTCCAGCTGAAGCGCTCCGGCGGGGACCCCGTGCCGGGCGAGGCGCGCGGCGACCGATCCGGCGAATCCCGGGGTGTGGACGTCGCGCGGGGAGACATTGACGGCGACCGGGACCCTGAGGCCCTGTGCGCGCCACCGGGCGACCTGGCCGAGCGCGGTCTCCAGGACGTACTCGGTGAGGTGGGGCATCAGCCCCGAGGACTCGGCTATCGCTATGAACTCGTCCGGCGGCACCTTCCCGCGCTCGGGGTGCACCCAGCGGACCAGGGCCTCCAGGCCGGCGACCTGTCCGTCGAAGCGGACCTTGGGCTGGTAGTGGAGCTGGACCTCGTGCGCGTCCAGCGCCCGGCGCAGGTCGCCCAGCAGGCCGAGGCGGTCCGGGGTGTTGGAGTCCCGCTTGGACTCGTACACCTCGACGCCCGTACGGTCCCTCTTCGCCTGGTACATCGCGACGTCGGCGCGGCGCAGGAGCCCTTCGGCGTCGAGCGCGTGGTCGGGGAAGACGGCGACGCCGGCGCTGGCCTCCAGGACGAGGGTGAGCCCGTCAAGGTCGAGCGGGGAGCTGAGGGCGGAGACGAGGCCGCGGGCGACGCGGGTGGCCGACGTGGTGGAGTCGGCTACGGGCAGTAAGACGGCGAACTCGTCACCGCCGAGCCGGGCGGCCTCGGCGCCGCGCGGCAGGGCGAGCCGCAGCCGGTCGGCGATCTGGAGCAGCAGCCGGTCGCCGGCCAGATGACCGAGGGTGTCGTTCACCGACCGGAAGCGATCGAGGTCGATCAGCATGAGCGCGGCGCGCGCGCCGATGCGGTCGGCGTCGTCCAGGGCGGTCCAGATGCGCTCCAGCAGCCACTGCCGGTTGGGCAGCCCGGTCAGCGGGTCGCGCAGCTGCTCCTCGGCACGGGCGCGGGCCATCCACAGCGTGGAGTCCAGGGCGATGAGCGGGATGGCGAACAGCGGGAGCAGGATCGGCTGGGCGTCGGCGACGACGCACAGCAGGGGCGCGATGCCGAGCAACGCGACGGCGACCAGGCCCTGTCGGACCAGGGCGGTGCGGGCGACGGTGGGCACCCCGCCGCCCTGCGGGGCGTGCAGGTACCACAGCAGGCCACGGCTGACGGCGAGGTAGGCGACCGCGACCAGCACGATCTCGGGGGCCGTCGCGACGCTCCAGGTGTCGGGCCGCCAGGGCTCCTCGACGCTCGGGACCCGGCCGCACGCGCCGAGCAGCAGGGCGCCGGCGCCGATGCCGAGCATGTCCACCGCGCCGTGCAGCACCCCTTGCCGCCAGCGGTTGCGGCGGGCGATGCCGACCAGGACGACGACGGTGAGGCTGACCAGGCCGGCGGGCACCCAGCCGTACAGCAGCAGGACGGCGAGGGTGAGGGCGGCGCCCGAACCGGTGCCGCCCCACCAACGGGCGCGGCCCAGCATGACGAGGTGGCCGACGATGACACCGGTGAGCAGGGCCAGCGACCAGCCGACCGTGCCGCCCGGGAAGAGGGCGTGGTGGCCGGTGTAGGCGCGGTAGAAGCCGGCGCCCAGGGCGAATCCGGCGGCGGCGACGACGGCCGCGGGCAGGGCCGGCCAGGACTGGTGCCGTTCGGTGTCGGCGCCGGCCAGGCCGGGGGCGGGCGCGATGGCCGGCAGGGGCGCGTGCGCCTCGGTGGCGGCGCCCGGTCCGGCCGGGCGCGGCTGCGCGGCCGTACGCCCGTCGGCCCGCCCGGTCCACCGGTTCCCGCGCCACGCGCCGGCACGGCGGCGCAGGCGCAGCCATGAGTCCGGGGCGGCGCTCTCGGTCGGTTCCATTCCCGTCCCTCTCACAGCCGGCGGTGCCCACGCCACGCGGCCCGATGCCCGACAACCATCAGCAGCTCCGCGTCGAAGAAACCTTCTCCGCGCCCCTGGAGGGCACGGAGATGCCCCAGCCGCAGCTGGGCACGGCAGGCGCACACCTCAACAGTAGGCCGCGGAAGGCTTCCACGGGCAGCGGTCTCCGACGGTTGCCCGAATGCGCCCGGGCCACCCGTATGCATCTGATATGCGCCGATCGGGTGGCCTTCAACCGCTACTCCCCGGTCGGAAGCGCGACTTCGGCCGCCGCTTCGGGGCCCTGTTCCAACAGGACGCCGAAACCGTCCTCGTTCAGAACGGGAACCTTCAGTTGCATGGCCTTGTCGTACTTCGATCCGGGGTTGTCACCCACAACGACGAATGAGGTCTTCTTCGACACCGAACCGGTCACCTTCGCGCCCTGGCGCTGGAGCGCCTCCTTGGCGCCGTCCCGGGTGAAGTTCTCCAGCGTGCCGGTGACGACGACCGTGAGCCCCTCCAGCGGACGCGGGCCCTCCTCCTCGCCGGACGACTGGTCCTCCAGGGGGACGCCCGCGGCCTTCCACTTGCGGACGATCTCGCGGTGCCAGTCCTCGGCGAACCACTCCTTGAGCGCGGCGGCGATGATGGGGCCGACGCCGTCGGTGGCCGCCAGCTCCTCCTCGGTCGCCTGTTCGATGCGGTCGACGGAGCGGAACTCGCGCGCGAGGGCCTGCGCGGCCACCGGTCCCACGTGCCGGATCGACAGCCCGTTCAGGAAGCGGGCGAGGGGACGGGACTTGGCCGCCTCGATGTTCGCCAGCAGGGCGAGGGTGTTCTTCTTCGGCTCGCCCTTCTGGTTGGCGAAGACCGTGACGACCTTCTCCTCGCCGGTCTTCGGGTCGCGCTTGGGCAGGCCGCTGTCCGGGTCGAGGACATAGGCCTTGATGGGCAGCAGCTTCTCCACCGTCAGGTCGAACAGGTCGCCCTCGTCCACCAGCGGCGGGTCGGCCGGCTCCAGCGGGCGGGTGAGCGCGGCGGCGGCCACCGCGCCGAAGTGCTCGATGTCCAGGCACTCCCGGCCCGCGAGGTAGGAGACCCGCTCCCGCAACTGGGCCGGGCAGGTACGCGCGTTCGGGCAGCGGAGGTCGATGTCGCCCTCCTTCATGGGCCGCAGCGGCGTCCCGCACTCGGGGCACTCGCCCGGCATCACGAACTCCCGCTCGCTGCCGTCCCGCAGGTCCACCACCGGGCCGAGGATCTCCGGGATGACGTCACCGGCCTTGCGTAGGACCACGGTGTCGCCGATGAGCACGCCCTTGGCCTTGACGACCTCCTGGTTGTGCAGGGTGGCGAACTCCACCTCGCTGCCCGCGACCGTGACCGGCTCGACCTGGGCGTACGGCGTGACCCGGCCGGTGCGGCCGACGCCCACCTTGATGTCGAGGAGCTTGGTGTTGACCTCCTCCGGCGCGTACTTGTAGGCGATCGCCCAGCGGGGCGCCCGCGCTGTGGAGCCGAGCCGGCCCTGGAGGCGGATCTCGTCCAGCTTGACCACGACACCGTCGATCTCGTGCTCGACGGAGTGACGGTTCTCGCCGTAGTACGCGATGAACTCCCGTACGCCGCCCAGGTCGTCGACCACGCGGTTGTGCGGGGAGGTGGGCAAACCCCAGGTCTTCAGCAGGTCGTACGCCTGCGAGAGCCGGGTCATGCCCGTGAAACCCTCCAGGGCGCCGATGCCGTGGACGACCATGTGCAGCGGCCTGGTCGCGGTGACCCGCGGGTCCTTCTGGCGCAGCGAACCGGCGGCGGCGTTGCGGGGGTTGGCGAACGGCTTGTCGCCGACCGCGACCAGGCGTTCGTTCAGTTCGAGGAACTTCTCCATCGGGAAGTAGACCTCGCCGCGGATCTCCACCAGGTCGGGCACCCTGTCGCCCCTCAGGCGGTCCGGGATCTCCGCGATCGTCCGGACGTTCGGCGTGATGTCCTCGCCGGTGCGGCCGTCGCCGCGGGTGGCCGCGCGCGTGAGGCGGCCCTTCTCGTAGGTGAGGTTGACCGCGAGGCCGTCCACCTTCAGCTCGCACAGGAAGTGGTACGTCTGGTCGCCCAGCTCCCTGGCGATGCGGTCGGCCCAGGCGGCCAGCTCGTCGTCGTTGAACGTGTTGTCGAGCGAGAGCATCCGCTGGCGGTGCTCGACCGCCGTGAACTCCGTCTCGTACGACCCCGCGACCTTCTGGGTGGGCGAGTCCGGGGTGCGCAGCTCCGGATACCGCCCCTCCAGGGCTTCCAGAGACTTCAGGAGCTGGTCGAACTCCGCGTCGCTGATGACGGGAGCGTCCTTCACGTAGTACCGGAAGCGGTGCTCCTCGATCTGCTCCGCCAGCTGCGCGTGCTTCTCGCGGGCCTCGGCGGGCACCGCCGTCGTCTCCGCTTGCTTGTCGCCGGCCACCGTGTTGTCCTCCCGTTACTCTGGGTTGTCCGCGAGGGATCTCGCCGCCTGGACGCAGTGGGCGAGCGCCTGGCGCGCGTACGCGGGGGAAGCGCCCGCCAGACCGCACGCCGGGGTCACCGTGACCGCCTCCGCGAGCAGCCCCGGATGCAGCCCCAGCCTGCGCCACAACGTCCTGACACCCATGACGCTACCGGCAGGGTCTGACAACGGGCCGTCCGTGCCCGGCACCACACCGGCGAACAGCCGCGTGCCGCCCTCCACGGCCTCGCCGATCGCCTCGTCGTCACGCTCGGTGAGCAGCGCGAAGTCGAAGGAGACGGCCGCCGCTCCGGCCCGCCGCAGCAGGGCGAACGGCACGTCCGGGGCGCAGGAGTGCACCAGCACGGGCCCGCCCGTGTGCACGCCGACGACGTCCCTCAGCGTCGCCTCCACGATCTGCCGGTCCACGGCGCGGTGCGTGCGGTAGCCGCTGGCGCTCTTCACCTGTCCGCGCAGCACGGCGGTGAGGGAGGGTTCGTCGAGTTGCAGCACGAGCCGGGCGCCGGGCACGCGCCGCCGCACCTCGGCGAGGTGCAGGCGCAGGCCCTCCCCAAGCGAGGCGGCGAGGTCCCGGCAGGCGCCGAGGTCCGACAGGGCGGCCTCGCCGTTCTTCAGCTCCAGGGCGGCGGCCAGCGTCCACGGCCCGACGGCCTGCACCTTGAGGTCGCCCTCGTAGCCCTGGGTGAACTCCTCCAGGGCGTCCAGGTCCTCGCCGAGCCAGGACCTGGCCCGCTTCGTGTCCCGGCCCGGCCGGTCCCCGATCCGCCATCCGCTGGGCTCCACGCGCGCGTACAGCTCGACCAGCATCCCGGCGGTACGGCCGATCATGTCCGCGCCGGGCCCGCGCCCGGGCAGCTCGGGGAGGAACGGAAAGTCCTCGAACGATCCGGTGGCGGTCTTCGCGGCTTCCCGCGCGTCCCCGCCGGGCAGGGAACCCACGCCGGTGGCCCCCGGGAACCTGAACTGGCTGTTTTCGCTCACCAGGGAAGCCTACGGAACCTCCCGGCCGAGGTCAGCGCCCCGGACGTACCGTCAGGTCGTTGATCTCCGCGTCCCTCGGGAGATCCAGGGCCGTCAGGATCGTCGTGGCGACCGACTCGGGGTCGATCCACTTCGACGGGTCGTACTGCTTGCCCTCCTGCTGGTGGACCTTGGCCTGCATGGGGCTCGCGGTGCGGCCGGGGTAGACCGAGGTGACGCGGACGCCGTTCGCGTGCTCCTCCTGGCGCAGGGAGTCGGCGAGGGCCTTCAGACCGTGCTTGGAGGCGGCGTACGCGGACCAGCCGGCGTGCGCGGTGAGGCCGGCGCCGGAGTTGACGAAGATCACATGGCCGCGGGCCGTCCGCAGCTGCGGCAGGAAGTGCCGGGTCAGCTCGGCGGGGGCGATCAGGTTGACGTCGAGCTGGTGGCGCCAGGACTTCGGGGTCAGGTCGCCGACCGCGCCGAGGTCGACGACTCCGGCGATGTGCAGCAGGGAGTCGACCCGGTCCGGGAGCGTCTGGTGGGAGAACGCCCAGGAGAGCCTGTCCGGGTCCGCGAGGTCGCCGACCAGGGTGCGCGCGCCGGGGAACTCGGCCGCCAGCTCCTTCGCGCGGCCCGCGTCGCGCGCGTGCAGCACGATCTCGTCCCCGCGCGCGTGCAGCCGGCGGGCCACGGCCGCGCCGATGCCGGAACCGGCCCCGGTGATCACATGAGTAGCCATGACCGCCATGCTCGCATCACCGGACGCCGAGCCCCGCGGCGGTAGGCGCTCATGCCGCGGCCTCCAGGTAGGCGAGGGCCGCGACCGGCTCGTCGGCGAAGAAGACCAGCTCGGCCAGCGGGCGGGGCAGGAAGCCCTCGGCCTCCATGCGGCGGAACTGCTCGCGCAGGCCGTCGTAGAAGCCCGCCGTGTTCAGCAGTACGACCGGCTTCTCGGTGCGGCCGTGCTTCTTCAGCTCCAGGATCTCGGTGGCCTCGTCCAGCGTGCCGGTGCCACCCACCATGATCACCACGGCGTCGGCCTTCTCCAGCAGCAGCTTCTTGCGTTCGGCGAGGTCGGCCGCGATGACCATCTCGTCGGCGCCGGGCCGCGCCTTGTTCGCCAGGAACTCCACGGAGACGCCCAGCAGCCTGCCGCCCGCCTCGTGCACGCCGTCGGCGACCACCTTCATCAGGCCGACGTCGGAACCGCCCCAGACGAGCGTGTGTCCGGCCTTGCCGAGCAGTTCCGCGAACTCGCGCGCGGGGCGCGTGTAACGCTCGTCGAGGTCGGCGGCGGACAGGAAGACGCAGATGTTCATGACCCCTACCGTACGGTCCCGGCGCCGGGCGGGAAGAAGCGCGGCCCGTCCCGGTGCTGAACGGGTATGACCCAAGGACACACGATCACGATCCAGAAGAGCGAGCGGCACGTGCGCGTGGTGCGCGGCGACCAGGTGCTCGCGGAGTCCGACCGGCCCCTGGAGCTGCGCGAGACGGGCTGCCCGGTCAGGTACTACATCCCCGCCGAGGACGTCCGCCTCGATCTGCTGACGCCCTCCGACACGCACACCGTGTGCCCCTTCAAGGGCACGGCGTCCTACTGGTCCCTGCCGGACGCGCCCGACCTGGTCTGGGCGTATCCGGAGCCCAAGGACGGGGTGGCGGAGATCAAGGACCACTACTGCTTCTACGACACCGAGGTCTCATGACCACGGCCGGCATCGCCGTGTCGTGACCGATGAGCGGCGTGCCGTGCGGCAGTCTGCACGGCCATGGACAAGAAGACGACTTCCCGCGACGGCACGTCCCTCGCGTACGGAGTGATCGGCCAGGGGCCCACGGTGATCCTGGTGAGCGGTGCGATGTCCACCGGCGGCACCGTGGCGCCCCTGGCCCAGCGCCTGGCCGACCGCTGCACGGCCGTCGTCTACGACCGCCGGGGCCGCGGCGCGAGCGGCGACACGGCGCCGTACGAGGTCGACCGTGAGGTGGAGGATCTGGCCGCGCTGATCGACGCGGTGGGCGGCGAGGCGGCGCTCTTCGGGGTCTCCTCGGGCGGCGCGCTGGTGCTGCGCGCGGCGGCGAGCGGGCTGCCGGTCCCGCGCGCGGCGGTGTACGAGGTGCCGTACGCCGACCATCTGGCGGGCGGCGCCGCGCGCGAGGCCACCTACAAGGAGCAGCTGAACAAGGCCCTCGGCGAGGGCCGGCGCGGGGACGCGGTGGAGCTGTTCCTGCGCCTGACGGGCCTCGGCGAGGAGATGATCCAGCGTGCCCGGGAGTCGCCGATGTGGGCCGGCATGGAGGCCGTCGCGCCCAGCCTCGCCCACGACGACGCGGTCATGGGCGACGGCCTGCTGCCCCGGGACCGGCTCGCCGCGATCGGTGTGCCCGTGCTCGCGGTCGCGGGCGGCGCGAGCCCCGAGTGGATGCGCGCGGCGTCCCGGGAGATCGCGGAGACCGTGCCCCAGGGCACGTACCGGGTCCTGGAGGGCCAGACCCACATGGTGGAGCCGGACGTGCTGGGGCCGGTGCTGGCGGAGTTCTACGCCGGGTAGGCGGGCCGCTCTTCGCGGGGTGGGCGCGCCGTTCCTCGTGGGAGGAAGGGCCGGCCGGTTCAGACCGCCGCGGCCGTCGCGCGCGTGGTGGACGCGATCGTCGCCGAGCCCACCACGCGCGTGCCGTCGTACAGCACGATCGCCTGGCCGGGGGCGACCCCGCGGACCGGCTCGGCGAACGTCACGCGCAGCTCGCCGTCGACCGGCTCGGCGGTCACCTCGGTCTCGCCGCCGTGGGCGCGCAGCTGGGCGGTGTAGGTGCCCGGGCCGGCCGGGGCGGTGCCGCACCAGCGGGGCTTGATCGCGGTCAGGGCGGTGACGTCCAGGGCGTCGGCCGGGCCGACGGTGACCGTGTTGGTGACCGGGGAGATGTCCAGGACGTACCGCGGCTTGCCGTCCGGGGCCGGGGTGCCGATCCGGAGGCCCTTGCGCTGGCCGATGGTGAAGCCGTACGCGCCCTCGTGCGTGCCCAGCTTGGCGCCGGACTCGTCCACGATGTCGCCCTCGGCCTTGCCGAGCCGCTTGGCCAGGAAGCCCTGTGTGTCGCCGTCGGCGATGAAGCAGATGTCGTGCGAGTCGGGCTTCTTGGCCACGGCCAGGCCCCGGCGCTCGGCCTCCGCGCGGATCTCCTCCTTGGTGGTGACCGTGTCGCCGAGCGGGAACATCGCGTGCGCGAGCTGCTTCTCGTCGAGCACGCCGAGGACGTACGACTGGTCCTTCGCCATGTCGGAGGCGCGGTGCAGCTCACGGGAGCCGTCCGCGTTCACGATCACCTTGGCGTAGTGGCCGGTGCAGACGGCGTCGAAGCCGAGGGCCAGCGCCTTGTCCAGCAGCGCGGCGAACTTGATCTTCTCGTTGCAGCGCAGGCACGGGTTCGGGGTGCGGCCGGCCTCGTACTCGGTGATGAAGTCATCGACGACGTCCTCGCGGAAGCGGTCGGCCAGGTCCCAGACGTAGAACGGGATGCCGATGACGTCGGCCGCGCGGCGGGCGTCGCGCGAGTCCTCGATGGTGCAACAGCCCCGCGCGCCGGTTCGGAACGACTGCGGGTTCGCGGAGAGCGCGAGGTGGACGCCGGTGACGTCGTGGCCTGCTTCCGCGGCGCGCGCGGCGGCGACGGCGGAGTCGACTCCGCCGGACATGGCGGCGAGGACGCGGAGGGGGCGGGTGCGCTGCGGGGTGTCAGTCATAGCCCTTCCAGAGTACGGGGCGCGGGAACCGCGTCGGCCTGATATCCGTTGACGATCGCAGAGGGTGACGACGGGCCGGTGATGCCGGCGGCGACGGGGGCGGACATGGGCACGGCGAAGGACGACACGGACCGGCGGCTGGGGCGGCGGGCCATGCTGGTCGGCGGGGCCGCCGCTGCCGTGGGCACGGCCGTGCTGGCCCGGGAGGAGCTGTCCCGGCTGTGGTGGCGCATGCCCGGGGTGGACAAGCCGCGGGTGGCGGGCGCGGTGGACTTCCGGGGCGCGCGCTGGGTGGGGGCCTCGGCGGCGAACTACCGGCTCGCGGACCGGCCGTCCGACTACCGGGTGGACCGGGTGGTCGTCCATGTCACCCAGGGCGGCTACGCGTCCGCGGTGAAGGTCTTCCGGGACCCGGGGCACGGAGCGGCGGCGCACTACATCGTGCGCAAGGACGGGCGGGTCACCCAGCTGGTCCGGGAGCTGGACGTGGCCTTCCACGCGGGCAACCGGGAGTACAACGAACGGAGCGTCGGCATAGAGCACGAGGGCTTCGTGGAGGACGCCTCCTCCTTCACGGACGAGATGTACGCGGCTTCGGCGCGGCTGACGGCGGCGGTATGCGAGCGGTACGGCATGCCCGTGGACCGCGAGCACATCATCGGGCACGTGGAGGTGCCGGGGACGGACCACACCGATCCCGGGCGGTTCTGGGACTGGGACCGGTACATACGCCTGGTCCGCGCGCAGCGCACGGGGGCCCGGGCGGCCACGTGAGCCCGCGCGGCCAGGTCAGCCCGAGCGGCCGGGTGACCTTGGCGGCCGGGTGACCTTGCGCGGTCGCGTGACCTTGCGCGGCTACGTCAGTCCGGCCGCCCGCGCGCGTTCCACCGCCGGGCCGATCGCCTTGGCCACGGCCTCCACGTCCGCCTCCGTGGAGGTGTGACCGAGGGAGAAGCGCAGGGTGCCGCGGGCCAGGTCCGGGTCGGTCCCGGTGGCGAGGAGGACGTGGCTGGGCTGGGCGACGCCCGCGGTGCAGGCGGAGCCGGTGGAGCACTCGATGCCCTGGGCGTCCAGCAGGAGCAGCAGGGAGTCGCCCTCGCAGCCCGGGAAGGTGAAGTGGGCGTTGGCCGGGAGCCGGCCCTCGGGCGCCGGGTCGCCGCCGAGGATCGCGTCCGGTACGGCGCGGCGCACGGCGTCGATCAGCTGATCGCGCAGGGCGCCGATCTCGCGCGTGAACCACTCGCGCTGCTCGGCGGCGAGCCGGCCGGCGACGGCGAAGGAGGCGACGGCCGGGACGTCCAGCGTGCCGGAGCGCACATGCCGCTCCTGGCCGCCGCCGTGCAGGACGGGTACGGGGGTGTGCTCGCGGCCGAGGATCAGGGCGCCGATGCCGTACGGACCACCGATCTTGTGGCCGGAGACGGTCATGGCGGCCAGGCCCGAGGCCTCGAAGTCGACCGGGACCTGACCGAAGGCCTGGACCGCGTCGGCGTGCAGCGGGATGCCGGACTCGGCGGTGATGTCGGCCAGTTCACGGATCGGCATGACCGTGCCGATCTCGTTGTTGGCCCACATCACGGTGGCCAGGGCGACGTCGGCGGGGTTGCGGGCGATGGCCTCGCGCAGCGCCTCGGGGTGGACGCGGCCGTAGGAGTCGACGGGGAGGTACTCGACGGTGGCGCCCTCGTGCTCGCCGAGCCAGTGCACGGCGTCCAGCACGGCGTGGTGCTCGACGGGGCTGGCCAGGATGCGGGTGCGGGCCGGGTCGGCGTCACGGCGGGACCAGTACAGGCCCTTGACCGCGAGGTTGTCGGCCTCGGTGCCGCCGGAGGTGAAGACGACCTCGCTGGGGCGGGCGCCGAGGGCTTCCGCGAGGGTTTCGCGGGACTCCTCGACCGTACGGCGTGCCTGGCGGCCGGATGCGTGGAGGGAGGAGGCGTTGCCCGTGATGCTCAACTGGGCGGTGAGTGCCTCCGCCGCTTCCGGGAGCATCGGGGTGGTCGCGGCGTGGTCGAGGTAAGCCATGGTGAGGCGATTCTACGGCGCTCGCGGTCGGCTTCGGCCGCGCGTGGGTGCCGTGCGCTGCGGCGCCTTGCGGTGGCTGCACCTGGCTCGGTGACGAGGCACCCGGCACTGCCGGCCGTGCCCACCCGTCCCGCCCTGCGGAACGACTGCCCACGGCGGGCGCGGCGGCACGGCGGTACGGCGGCGCGCCCGGCGCGGCGGTCTGCCGGCCGGCGGGCGCGGCCGCACGGCCGGTCGGCGGGTGCGGCGGCGGCAGGCCCGCTTGAGCGGCAGGCCCGGTACGGCGGTCTCCCGGTCGGCGGGGGCGGCGGCGTAGCCGGTGCGGCGGCGCGCGCCCGGGTGCAGCGGGCTGCCGGTCGGCAGGTGCGGCGGCGCGGCAGTACGCCCGCTTGAGCGGCACGCCCAGAACGGCGGTCTCCCCGGCCGGCGGGTGCGGCGGCACGGCCGGCTGGCGGGTGCGGCGGCGGTAGGCCCGCTTGAGCGGCACGCCCGGTACGGCGGTCTCCCGGCTGGCGGGGGCGGCGGCGCGGCCGGTTGCGGCGGTCGGCGGGTGCGGCGGGCTGCCGGGCGCGGCGGGCTGCCGGCCGGCGGGTGCGGCGGCACGCCCGGTACGGCGGTCTCCCGGTCGGCGGGGGCGGCGGCGTAGCCGGTGCGGCGGCGCGCGCCCGGGTGCAGCGGGCTGCCGGTCGGCAGGTGCGGCGGCGCGGCAGTACGCCCGCTTGAGCGGCACGCCCAGAACGGCGGTCTCCCGGTCGGCGGGGGCGGCGGCGCGGCCGGTCGCGGCGGGCTGCCGGTCGGCGGCTGCGGCGCGGCAGTACGCCCGGTTCGGCGGCACGCCCGGTGCGGCCGGTGCGGCCGTGTGGGTCACAGGCTCCAGGACACCGTGCCCGAGAGTTCCATCGCCGTCACCAGGACCGCCAGGTCGGCGACGCCCAGGGTCAGGCCCAGGTAGGCGCGGCCTCGGCGGGTCGTGCCGCGCCAGAGGGCGACCGCGGCCAGGACGATGGCGATCGGGCCGAGGAAGAGGTTGAGGACGAGCAGGCCGAGGAGGCCGAGGACGAAGGACGCGACGGCCATGCCGTCGGCGTCGCGGGTGCGCGGTCGGGTGTCGGTGTCGGTGCGGGTGCGGCCGGTGGCCGGTGCGGTGAGGTGCATCATGCTCAGCTCCTGAGGTCCTTTCCGGTGGTCGGCTGACCGGAGTTCCGGTGGTCAGTTGGCCGAGGTGTGGCGGCGGCGCCCGTGACGCTCGCGGATCGCGAAGACGCCGAGCCAGACGGCGATGACGGCGGCCAGGACGGCGGTGACGGTCAGCGGTGCGTGAGCGACGGTGCCCAGCACGACGCCGAGCAGCATGAGTGCGGCGACGAGGAACAGCATGGGATCAGATCCCCCCTCCGATATGCCTCGTGTTCAGCCGGTGTGAAGTTTGGGTGAACAGTTGTAGTAACAGTTGTTCACTGACTTCGAGTCTAGCGCTCCCGACGGCTTTTCAATTCCAGAGAACAGTTGTTAACTGGATGACATGAGTCACACCCTCGGCATCCGGCAGGCCCAGAAGCAGAAGACCCGGCAGGCGTTCCTCGACGCGGCGCTCGCGCTGCTGGAGGAGCAGAGCCTGAGCAGCCTGGGTCTGCGCGAGGTCACCCGGGCCGTCGGTGTGGCCCCGACCGCCTTCTACCGGCATTTCCGCTCGACCGCCGATCTCGGTGTGGCCTTGGTCGACGAGGCGCTGGGCAGCCTGCATCCGATGGTGCGGACGACGGTGTCCACCACGGGCGACAGCGAGGAACGCATCACGCGCGCCATCGAGTTGATCGCCCGTCACGTGGACGCGTACCCCGCACATGTCCGTTTTATCGCCCGGGAGCGACATGGCGGAGTTCAGCCGGTGCGCGAGGCCATCCGGGCCCAACTGCACCGGTTCGCCGAGGAGGTGAAGGCCGAGCTGGCCAAGGACCCCGAAGCGGCGGGCTGGAGCGACGACGACCTGCTGATGCTCGCGCACCTCTACGTCGACCAGATGCTCATCACCGCCTCCCTGTTCCTGGAGGCGCTGGAGGCCCCGGAGGAGGAGCGGGAGCGAGTGACCCAGCTCGCCACCCGCCAGCTGCGGCTCATCAGCCTCGGCCGCAGCCACTGGCTGGATTGAGCCATCCCGGTGCGTACGAAACGCCGCTCAGCCCTGCCGGCCCCTGTCAGTCAGGTAAAGGCTGGTACAGGGCCATGACGGAGCGGGCCCCGGCCAGGAGTTCCGCGCGGGCCTCGGGCGGGTCCAGGATCTCCACCCGGTCGGAGAACGCGAGGAGTTGGCGTACCGCGCGCAGCACCGGGTAGGCCAGCCGCGCGGTGACCCACTCGCCCTCGCCGTCGTCCTCGGGCGGAGCCGTCAGCTGGGCGGCGGCCATGCGCTGGAACATGTCGAGCAGCTCCCGCCGTACCCGCACGGTGACCTCGATCTCGTTCTCCCGCTCCTCCACCTGCCGGCACAACAGCTCCCAGACGTCGGCGAGTTCGACCCCGGCCCGGCGCCGTACGGGCTCGTCCAGCAGGCGGGCCGAGCGCACGCGGTCGGCGCGGAACAGCCGGGGGCGGCCGCGCCGGTCGGCGACCAGGTACCAGACCCCGGCCTTGGCGACGAGGCCGTAGGGGTCCACGGTGTACGTCCGCGGTTCCCGCTCCCCGCTGTGCCGGTAGCGCAGCCTCAGACGCCGGTCGGAGAACACCGCCTCCTGGAGGATTTCCAGGTCGACGGCCTGCCGCGGGCCGCTCTTCCAGCGGGTGGCGTCGACCAGGATGCGGCGGCTGGTCACCTCGGCGGCGGGCCGGTGCGGTGCCGGCAGCGCGGCCATCACCTTGCGCAGGGCCGAGCCGAGGGCCGCGTCGAGGCCGAGCGCGGCATGGGCGCCCTGCGCGGCCAGGATGAACAGGGCGCGGGACTCGTCGGCGGTCAGCCCGGTGACGTCGGTGCGGAAGCCGGGGAGGAGTTCGATGCCACCGTGCCGGCCGCGCTCGGCGTACACCGGGACGCCGGCGGCGGACAGCGCCTCGACGTCCCGGTAGATGGTGCGGACCGACACCTCGAGCCGGTCGGCGAGTTCGGGTGCGGGGACGCGGCCCCGGGTCTGGAGGAGCAGCAGGATCGACAGCAGCCGGTCGGACTTCACCGCGTCAGCATCCCGCCGCGGCGAAGTGCCGCGCAAATGCTGACGCCGGTTGTCAGGTTATCGAGGCATCCTCGCCCCACCGACCGAGGGAGAGGCACACCATGACCAGCACCGACTTCATCGACCCGCGACCCGTGTACGTCCGCGCCACCGAGCAGGCGGCCGCCCTGATCAAGACCGTCCGCCCCGAAGACCTGACCCTGCCGACGCCCTGCTCCGAGTTCGATGTCCGGGGTCTGCTGAGCCACATCGTCGGCGGGACCCGGCGGATCGCGATGGTGGGCGAGGGCGGTGACGGGCTCGCCGTGCACCCGTCCGCCGACGGCGTCGGGGACGACGGCTGGGCGGCGGCCTACGACGAGGTGCGGGTGCGTGTCCTCAAGGCCTGGGAGAGCGACGAACGGATGGTGACCCCGGTGCGGGTGCCCTGGGGTGAGGTGCCCGGCCACGCGGCACTTTCCGGTTACGTCATGGAGATCGTCACGCACACCTGGGACCTGGCCGAGGCGATCGGCGCTCCGAGCGAACTCGACGCGGAGCCGGCCGAGTTCGCGCTCGCGACGGCCCGGGCGGTGCTGCCGGACACCCGTCCCCGCGGCGGGGAGACGCCCTTCGAGGCCCGCCGCGAGGCGCCGCTGGGAGCCGGACCCTACGAGCGGCTGGCGGCCTGGCTGGGGCGCGAGCCGCTCAGCCGAGCCTGACCCGGGCCAGCTGCCGGGACTGGGCGACCATGCGGTCCGCGCTGTCCCAGACCTCGGCGTCCTCCTCCAGGAAGCCGCCGGCCAGGTTGCGGGTGGTGATGGACACCCGCAGCGGGCCGGGGGCCGGGCGGTGGCGGACGTGGACGGTGAGTTCCACGGTCGGCACCCAGCCCTTCAGGCCCAGCTCGAAGGCGGTGGGCGGGAGGGCGTCCACGGCGAGGAGCAGCGAGAGCGGGTCGGCGTCCCGGCCGTCGGCGAGGCCGAACCAGGCGCGCATCTCGCCCTTGCCGGAGGGCGCGCCGAGCGCCCAGCCGAGGGTGGCGGGGTCGAGCTTGAGCATCAGCCGGTCGGCGATGGCGGAGCTGCCCTCGACCGGGGCCGGCCCGTCCTCGGGGCCGAAGCACTGCTCCAGCGGTGGCATCGCGGGCGGGGCGGCGGTCGTACGGACGTCGTCGGGGAGGGTGGCGAGGTCGCCGTAGGAGGCGAGGACGCGGATGCGTTCGACCTCGTTGCCCTCGTCGTCGTACTGGTAGAGCGAGGCCTGGCCGGTGGAGAGGGTGCGGCCGGTGCGGACGGTCTCGGTGCGGACGACCGCCGGGCCGGGCCGGGAGGCGGTCAGGTAGTGCGCGGAGATGGAGAAGGGGTCCGGGTGCGGGAGGGTGTCCGCGAGGGCCCGGCCGAGCACGGCCAGCAGATAGCCGCCGTTGACGGCGCTGATGATGGTCCAGCCGGCCGAGAGGTCGATGTCGTAGACGCCGGGCTCGCGGCGGGTCACCGCGGTGTCGCGGTCGAACTCGCTGTCGCCGATCAGGGCCCGCGTCGGGGAGGGGGCGGAAGCTGCTTCTGGCATGGCTGCACGGTACAGCAGAAAACTACTAAGCGGTAGCTTTGTGCGTTGGGCGAGGTGGCGAGCGAAGGACCCGCCCCGGGGGCCCCGAGTGAGATTCCGGCAATATCTCGGTAAGTGTCCGGACTCGTCCACAACCCCCGGCGCCGGATTCCCCTCTATGGGGACATGAGCCTCACCGGGACCCCGTTCCTCTACACGACCGTCCTGCTGTCGGTCGTCGCCCTCATACTGCCGCTCGTCCTGTGGTCGCGGATGCGCGGGCCGAAGCCCCTGCGGATCACGGCCCGGGTCCTCATGCTGCTGTTCGCCCAGGGCACGGCCGTCACCCTGGTCTTCGTGCTGGTCAACAACCAGAACAACCTCTACGACAACTGGGCCGACCTGCTCGGCACCGGCGACCACGTCCAGCAGGCCGACGACCTCGGCGAGGACGGCACCGGCGGTATCACGGTGACCCGGCTGCCCAAGGTCAGACAGACCTTCACGGCCGCCGACGGGCCCGGCATGCGCGCGGCCGGCGGAGTCCGCGTCACCCAGCTCAAGGGCCGGGTCTCCGGGGTGAACGCCGAGGTCTACGTCTGGCTGCCGCCGCAGTACGACGAACCGGCCTACCGGAACAGGAAGTTCCCGGTGGTGGAGCTGCTGCCGGGCTACCCCGGTTCCGCGAAGGCCTGGTTCGGCTCGCTCAAGGCCCACGAGCAGCTGCTGCCGCTGATGAGGAGCGGACAGGTGGCGCCGTTCATCCTGGTCGCCCCGCGCACCAACCTGCTGGCCGGCGTGGACACGGGCTGCGCCAACATCCCGGGCCAGGTCAACGCCGACACCTGGCTCAGCATCGACGTCCCGAAGATGGTCATGGACAACTTCCGGGCCCAGCCGGCCCCCCAGGGCTGGGCGGTGGCCGGGTACTCGGCGGGCGCGCACTGCGCGGTGAAGCTCGCCGTCGCCCATCCCGACCGGTACCGGGCGGCGGTGAGCATGTCCGGCTACAACGACCCGATCGGCGAACGCAACTCCCTCGCCGCCCAGACCCCCGCCCTGCGCGCCGCGAACAACCCCTATCTGCTGCTGAGGCAGGCCGCCGTACCGCCCCGGATCGCGCTCTACCTCTCCGGCGAGTCCGGCGACGGGTACCAGGCGGGCATGGCCCTGGAGTCCGTCGCCGAGGCGCCGACCACCGTGCGGGTGGTGTTCCTGCCGCGCAGCGCGGGCGGTCACACCATGGCGCTGTGGCGCCCGCAGGTCGACACCGTCTTCCGCTGGCTGACCCTCCAGATGGGCCAGAGCCACGCCAAGGGGCAGGACACCTCCGTCGCCGGGACCGCCCCCGGGACTACTCCTCGGTCACCGTCGACCGGCGGTTCCACGCACGCGGCGCTCGCCAGTGGAACCGCATCGCGAGCAGGCGCAGCACGAAAGCCGTGATCACCGCGAGCCCGCTGGTGAGCGGGGTCAGGACGTCGTAGCGGATGCAGAGGACGACCATCGTGGCGCCGACGATCGCCGGGACCGCGTACAGGTCGCGGTCCCAGCGCAGCAGCGAGGGCACCTCGTTGGCCAGCACGTCCCGCAGGACGCCGCCGCCCACGGCGGTGGCGAGGCCCAGCGTCGCCGACGCGGTCAGGCCGAGGCCGTAGCTGTACGCCTTCGTCGTACCGCTGACGCAGAACAGGCCGAGGCCGGCCGCGTCGAAGACGAGCACCGCCGCCTGGATGCGCTCCACGTGCGGGTGCAGGAAGAAGACGACGAGCGTGGCGAGCAGCGGGGTGACGAAGTAACCCAGGTCCGTGAAGGCGGCCGGGGGTACGGCCCCGATCACCAGGTCGCGGAACAGCCCCCCGCCCAGCGCGGTGACCTCGGCGAGGACGGCGATGCCGAAGACGTCGAAGTTCTTCCGGACGGCCAGCAGGGCGCCGGAGATCGCGAACACGAAGATGCCGATGACATCGAGCGTGTGCTGGACGGAGGGACTGAAGAGTTGCTGGAGCTGCACCCTGACATTCTCGCCTGTCCGAGCACCTGAACCTTACAAAGCCAGGATCACAGGGCGGGCTTCCCTGTGGTGAACAGCCAGGCGTCGAAGAGATCGTCGAGCTGCCGCCCACTGACACGCTCGGCGAGGCGGATGAAGTCGGCGGTGTCCGCGTTGCCGTACCGGTGGAGCTTCGTCCAGGCCGGCAGCAGCTTGAAGAAGGCCGTGTCGCCGATCCGCTCGCGCAGCATCTGGAGCGTCATCGCGCCGCGCTCGTAGACGGCGGAGGCGAACATCGTGTCCCGCTGCGGATCGGCGACCTCGATCTGCCAGAAGGCGGAGCCTGCGGGGCGGGCGTTGTAGCCGGCCAGGAAGGAGTCGTGGGCGGTGCGGGTGCCCTGGTGCTCGGCCCACAGCCACTGGGCATAGGTGGCGAACCCCTCGTTGAGCCAGATGTCCTTCCACCGCGCCACGCTCACCGAGTCCCCGAACCACTGGTGGGCCAGCTCGTGCACGATGGTCGTCTCGCTGCGCACGGCCGAGTAGGCGGGCTTACTCTGCACCTCCAGCGAGAACCCCGCCTCCGGCATGTCGTCGACGATCGCGCCGGTCTCCTCGAAGGGGTACGGCCCGAAGACCTGCGACCAGTAGTCGGTGGCGGCGGCCGTGACGGCGTACACGTCGACGCTGTTGCCGTTCTTCAGCACCGGGTCGACGGCGACGTAGATCGGGATGCCGCCGGGGGTGCGCCCGGTGCGCACGTCGAACTTCCCGATGGTGGCGGTGGCGAGGTAGGTCGCCATCGGCTTCGACTCCCGCCAGTGGGTGTACGTCGAACCGCCCTTGTCGTACGTCGACACCAGCCGGCCGTTGGAGACGCCGGTCAGGCCCCGGGGGGCCTTGATCCGGATGTCGTAGGTGGCCTTGTCGGCGGGGTGATCGCTGGACGGGAACCAGGTGGAGGCGGCGTTGGGTTCACAGGCGACGAAGACACCGTCGGGGGTCTTCATCCAGCCGTAGTGGGAGCCGAAGACGATCGGCCCCCCGAGGGGCTGCGGTATGCCGCCATAGGTCACGGAGACGGTGAAGTCCCGGCCCTCGGGGAGCGGGTGGCGCGGAGTGACGGTGATCTCGTCGCCGTCACGGCTGAACCGCGCGCGTCTGCCGTCGACCTGGACCCCGGTGACCTCCAGCTGCTGGAGGTCGAGGTCGAAGGAGGAGAGCTTCTGGGTGGCGCGGGCCGTGAGGGTCGTACGGCCGTCCAGGCGGCCGGTGTCCGGGGCGTAGGCGATGTCCAGGTCGTAATGGCGGGCGTCGAAGCCGCCGTTGCCCAGCCGGGGGAAGTAGGGGTCGCCGATGCCGGGGGCGCCGGGGGTGGGGGCGGCGGAGGCGGCGATGACGAGGAAGGAGGCTGCCGCGGTGGCGACAGCCCCCAGACGTGCCGAACGGGAGAGTGCCATGGTCGTCCCTTTCGAGCGTGCCGATCAGTGGTCGGACACGGACGACTCTGCACTCTCCCGTTCGGACATGTACATGACTTTGCCCAGTCGTCATGTGCTACTTGTCGGTTGACTCCTGGGAGTCGGCGCCGGACGCCTTGCCGGTGGGCTCGGTCTTCTCGCCGGTCTCGGTTCCGGGCTCCTCGCCGCTCTCGGCCTCGCGGCCGGTCTCCTCGGCGACGGCTCCGGTGTCACCGGATCCCTCCGCGGGAGCGTCGGCCGCGGCGCCGGTGGCGGCGGTGGCGGCGGTGGGCTCCTCGGCCGGGGCGTCGGCCTCGGGCGCGGCCTTCTCGGCCGAGACCTTCGCGCCGGGACCGGTCTTCACACCGGAAGCGGCCTCTTCTTCGGAAGCCGCCACCTCGGCAGCCGCCGCCTCCTCGGAAACCTCA
This sequence comes from Streptomyces sp. NPDC029138, assembly GCF_055564375.1. NCBI lineage: Bacteria > Bacillati > Actinomycetota > Actinomycetes > Kitasatosporales > Streptomycetaceae > Streptomyces > Streptomyces sp. NPDC029138. The sequence continues at coordinate 32,480 of NZ_JBVHWM010000040.1, read as the reverse complement.
TCTTCGGAAGCCGCAGCCTCAGCAGCCGCCGCCTCCTTGGGAGCCGTCTCTTCGGAAGCCGCCACCTCAGCGGCAGCCGCCGCTCCCGAAGCCGCCGGCTTCTCGGAAACCGCCGCCGCTTCAGCAGCAGCCGTCTCCTCGGCAGCCGTCGCCTTCTCCGACACGGGTTCCTTCTCGGCCGGACCCTCGGAGAGAACCGCGTCCGGTACCAGTTCCGACGCCTCCTTCGCCGCCGTCAGCAGGACCGTGTCCTGCGGCGCCTGGTCGGCGAAGTTCTCGGGGTGGTGGCAGGCGACCCGCTGACCCGGCCTCAGCTCCACGAGCTGCGGCTCGGTCGTCTTGCAGATCTGCGTCGCCTTCCAGCACCGGGTGTGGAAGCGGCAGCCGGAGGGCGGGGCGATGGGCGAGGGCACATCGCCGCGGAGCAGGATGCGCTCGCTCTTCTGACCCCGGCGCTTCGGGTCCGGCACCGGCACCGCCGACATCAACGCATTGGTGTACGGGTGCATCGGCGACTCGTACAGCGAGGTGCGGTCGGCGAGTTCCACGATCTTGCCGAGGTACATCACCGCGATCCGGTCCGACACGTGCCGGACGACCGAGAGGTCGTGGGCGATGATCACGTAGGTCAGGCCCAGCTCCTGCTGGAGGTCGTCCATGAGGTTCACGACCTGCGCCTGGATCGACACGTCCAGCGCGGAGACCGGCTCGTCCGCCACGACCAGCTTCGGCTTCAGGGCGAGCGCGCGGGCGATGCCGATGCGCTGGCGCTGACCGCCGGAGAACTCGTGCGGGTAGCGGTTGTAGTGCTCGGGGCTGAGGCCGACCAGTTCGAGGAGCCGCTGGACCTCCTTCTTCACCCCGCCCTCCGGCTCCACGCCCTGGAGCCGGAAGGGCGCCGAGACGATGGAGCCGATGGTGTGCCGGGGGTTCAGGGAGCCGTACGGGTCCTGGAAGATCATCTGGATGTCGCGGCGCAGCGGGCGCATCTGCCCGGTGCTCAGCCGCGTGATGTCCTGACCCTCGAAGGTGATCTTCCCGCCGGTCGGGTCCTGGAGGCGGGTGATGACCCGGCCCATGGTCGACTTGCCGCAGCCCGACTCGCCGACGACGCCCAGGGTCTCGCCCTTGCGCACCTCGAAGTCGATGCCGTCGACGGCCTTCACGGCGCCGACCTGGCGCTGAAGGATGCCCTTCTTGATCGGGAAGTGCTTGGTCAGTCCCTCGACCTTGAGCAGCACGTCCCGCTCCTCGGGAGCCGACGCCTGCTTCGGGACCGCTGCCTCGGCGACGGTGTCCGTCTTCTTGGTCTCACTCACAGCTTCGGCGCAATCTCTTCGGTCCAGATCCGCTGGCGGTCCTCGGCCGAGAGGTGGCAGGCGGACCAGTGCCCGGTGCTCACCTGCTCCAGCTCGGGGCGCACCGTGCGGGTGACGTTCCCCTTGGGGATGTCCGCGTACGGGCAACGGGGGTGGAAGGCGCAGCCCGAGGGGACGTTGATGAGGCTCGGCGGCGAACCCTTGACCGGGATGAGCCGTTCGGAGGTCTCACGGTCGATGCGGGGCATCGAGCCGAGCAGGCCCCAGGTGTAGGGGTGCTGCGGCTGTTCGAAGACCTCGCCGGCCGGACCGCGCTCCACGCACCGGCCGCCGTACATCACGAGGACGTCGTCGGCGATCTCGGCGACCACACCGAGGTCGTGGGTGATCATGATGACCGCGGAGCCGAACTCCTTCTGCAAGTCGCGGATCAGGTCGAGGATCTGCGCCTGGACGGTCACGTCGAGGGCGGTGGTCGGCTCGTCCGCGATGAGCAGCTCGGGGTTGTTCACCAGCGCCATGGCGATCATGGCGCGCTGGCGCATACCGCCGGAGAACTCGTGCGGGTAGCCGTCGACGCGCTTGGCGGGCTCGGGGATGCCGACGCGGTCGAGCATCTCGATGGCCCGGGCGCGGGCGACCTTCTTGCTGACGTTGTGGTGCACCCGGTAGGCCTCGACGATCTGGTCGCCGACCTTGTAGTAGGGGTGCATCGCGGACAGCGGGTCCTGGAAGATCATCGCCATCTCACGGCCGCGGAGCTTGCGCACCTCGTCCGGGGCGGCGGAGACCAGTTCCTTGCCGTCCAGCCAGATCTCGCCCGACATCCGCACGTTCTTGCCGCGGGTGCCGAGCCGGTGCAGGCCCATGATGGCCTGCGAGGTCACCGACTTGCCGGAGCCGGACTCACCCACGATGGCGAGGGTCCTGCCCTTCTCCAGCGAGAAGCTCAGCCCGTCGACGGACTTGACCACGCCGTCGTCGGTGGGGAAGTGCACCTTGAGGTCGCGGACCTCCAGGAAGGCTTCGGGCGCCTTGGCGGGGGTGGGCTCGCCCACGGCCGCGTCGGTCTTGGAGAGTTCGGTCACGAGAGCCTCACCCGCGGGTCGGCGGCGGCGTAGAGCACGTCCACCAGGAGATTTGCGATCACGACGAAGAAGGCGGCGAGCAGGGTCACGCCGAGGATCTTGGGCAGGTCGTTGTCGGTGATGCCCTGGACCGCGTACTGACCGACGCCGCCCAGCGAGAAGACGCTCTCGGTGATCACGGCGCCGCCGAGCAGCAGACCGAGGTCCATGCCGAACACGGTGATGATCGGGGTGAGGGCCGCGCGCAGACCGTGCCGGACAACGACGTTGCGCTCGCGCAGGCCCTTGGCGCGGGCCGTGCGGATGTAGTCCTCGTTCATCGTCTCCAGCATGCCCGAGCGGGTGAGCCGCGCGTAGATGGCGGAGTACAGCAGCGCCAGCGAACACCAGGCGGGGAAGAGGGTGTTTGCCCACTGCTCGGGGTTCTCGGTGAACGGGACGTAGTCGCGTCCGAAAATCGGCCAGTTGAAGACGAAGAGCAGGATCGCCAGGTTCCCCGTGAAGAACATGGGCAGCGAGACACCGGCGAGTGCGATGCCCATGAAGGTGCGGTCGAAGACCGAGCGTGGCTTCAGCGCGGAGATGACACCGATGACCACACCCGAGACGAGCCACAGCACGGCGGCGCCCGCGGCCAGCGAGAGGGTGATCGGAATGCGCTGGGTGAGCTGCGGCCAGACCGCGACGTGGTCCTTGAAGGAGTAGCCGAAGCAGGGCACGTCGCAGTGCACCGTGGTGGGCCCGAGGTTGTAGTCGGCGCCGGCCACGATCCCCTTGATGAAGTGCCAGTACTGGACGTAGACGGGCTGGTCCAGACCGAGGTTGTGCTTGACCGCGGCGATGTCCGCCTTCGACGGGCTCTTGCCGATGTACTGCTGCGCCAGCTGATCCGCTGTCTGGCCGGCGAGCCGTGGCAGCAGGAAGAAGATGGCAAAGGTTACCGCGGAGACGACCAGCAGCAGGATCACTGCCGCGAACGTCCGGCGGAGGATGTACGAGATCACGGGGACCGGCGCTGGTGCCCGCGGGCCGCGAAGCCCGCGGGCACCAATGCCTTCACCTGCCTTCCGGGGCTGCTACTTCGACGCGACGCCGATGTTGAGGTAGTCGTACTGACCGCTGAAGGCCGCCGTGGAAACCAGGTTGGTGTAGTTCTGCGGGCGGGCCAGCAGGACCTTGAAGTAGGTCAGCGGGACGAGGACAGCGTCGTCCATGGCCTTCTTGTCGATCTGCGTGTAGAGGCTGTTGCGCTCGTTGTCGTCCTGAGTGCCGATCGCCTTGGACAGCAGGGCGTTGACGTCCTTGTTGTCGTACTGCGACAGGTTGGTGTTACCGGACTGGCTGATCGCCTTGCCGTTCAGGATCTGCTGGAGGAAGCCGTAGCCGGAGGGCCAGTCGGCGCCCCACTGCATCATCTCCAGGCCGATGTTCTGCTTCTTGGTGAACTTCGGCACGCCCGCGTAGTCGGTGAAGTACTTACCGGACGGGTACTGCTTGAGGGTGGCGTTGATGCCGACCTTCTTGAGCGAGTTGATGATCGCCGTGGCGGCGTCGATCTCCTGCGGACGGTCCGAACGGGCGGAGATGTTCGTCGAGATCGAGGACTTGCCGCAGGCCTTCAGCTGCTCCTTGGCCTTGGCGACGTCACCCTTGTTGTCCTTGGTGTTGTAGACGTCGGACTTGGCGTAGCCCGGGATGTCCGGCGGGAGGACCGTGGAGGCGATCTCACCACGGATCGGGCCGCCCTCGGCGGTCTGCACCGAGACCTTGTCGATGGCGTACTGGACGGCCTTGCGGCACTCGACCTTGTCGAACGGCGCGACCTTGGTGTTGATCGCCATGTAGACCAGACGGCCACCGTAGGTGTTGTCCGTGTTGGCCTTCTTCGACGGGTCGGTGATGACCTGGGCCTGCGTCGCGGCCTGGACACCCGTGCCGCCGAGGTCGATCGCGTTGCCCGCGAGGACGTCCTTGTCGATCGTCTCCGGGTTGACCTTCAGCTTGACGACGATCTTGTCCGGCAGCTGCTTGCGCAGCGGGTCCGTCTTCGCGTCCCAGTTCTCGTTGCGGACGAGGACGGCCTGCTGACCCTCCGCGTAGCTCTGGAACTTGTACGAGCCCGAGGAGACGATGTGCTTGACGTAGTCGACGCCCGTGTCCTTCGCCTTGGGCACCGGGGCCGTCTGCGGGGCGGCGACCAGGTAGTCGAACTCCTGGAAGGCCTGCTTCAGGTGGAAGACGATCGTGGTGTCGTCCGGCGTCTCGATGGAGGACAGGCCCTTGTCGCTCTTGTCCTTGTACGGGCCCTTGTACTTGTCGCCGCCGGCCAGGAACTGCTGGAAGTAGTTCGGGCCGAGGGAGAGCACGTCACGCGCGAAGTTCGAGCGCTCGACGGCGTACTTGACGTCCTTCGAGGTGATCGGCGAGCCGTCCTCGTACTTCAGGCCCGAACGCAGCTTGTACGTCCAGGTCTTGCCGCCGTCGCTCGGGACGCCCTTGCTCGCGGCGAGGTCCGGGGCCAGGGCGTTGCCCTCTTCGCCGGGACCGGGCTTGAAGGTCATCAGCGGGCGGGCCCACAGCCGGCTGAGGTTGTACATGTACGCGTAGTACGTGTTGCCCGGGTCGAACGAGTCCGGGACATCGGACAGCTCGTAGGTGAGCGTCCCGCCCTTCTTGTCGGACACGTTGACGACGCCCTTGGTCGCGGCGTTGGCCCCGGCCGACTTGGTGCCGTTCTCGTTCTTGTTGTCATCGGCCTTGCTGCAACCTGCAAGAAGCAGGCTGGCGGAGCCGATGGCCGCGATCGCGGCCAGCGCTGACCTTCGCATGATGGGCGCTTTCCCCTCCATTGATCGGAAAATTTTCGGGCTCTCCGCGGCAGGCGTCAGCGGCTGCGCGGGTCGAGAGCGTCGCGGAGACCGTCACCCAGCAGGTTGAACGCCAGGACGGTCACGAAGATGGCGAGACCAGGGACGATCATGAACATCGGGTCGACCTGGTAGAAGTTGACCGCCTCACGGAGCATGCCACCCCAGGACGCCTGCGGGGGCTGGATGCCGACGCCGAGGAAGCTCAGGGACGCCTCGAAGAGGATGTTGGTCGGGATGAGCAGCGTCGAGTAGACGATGATCGGGCCGACCAGGTTGGGCATCAGCTCCCGGAACAGGATGTACGGCGCCTTGGCGCCCATGCCCCGGGAGGCGTCCACGAACTCGCGCTCGCGCAGGGCGAGGGTCTGGCCTCGGACGATCCGGCCCAGGTAGGGCCAGTTGAAGAAGCCGATGACGAAGATCAGCACGCTCAGGTGGAGCGGCAGTCCGTCCAGGCCGAACGCGCCGCCCTGGAGGGTGGCGGAGATGGAGATGGCAAACAGCAGGAGGGGGAAGGCGAGGAACGTGTCCATCAGCCGGCTGATGATCGAGTCCACCCGTCCGCCGTAGTAGCCCGCGATGACGCCCATGATGGCGCCGATCACGTTGGACAGGATGGTGGCGCCGAAGGCGACTACCAGCGACACCCAGGAACCCTCCAGGATGCGGGTGGCGATGTCCCGGCCGAACTTCGGGTCCACACCGAGCGGGTGATCCGCGCTCATGCCGCCGAAACTGCCCTTCGGCAGCGAGGTGTCCGGACTGATCAGGTCCTGGTTGAAGGCGTTGGGGTCGAGCCCGAACGCGGCCTGGATGGGGCGCGAGAGGATCGCGACGAGGATCAGCAGGACGACGATGACACCGCCCGCGACGGCGACCTTGTCCTTCTTGAACCGGGACCAGGCGATCTGGCCCAGGGAACGACCCTCGATCTGCCCCTTACCGGCACCCTCCAGCACAGCCTCCGGCTGTGCCTCGGCTGCCGCCCCGGTGGTCTCGATCGGTGCGGTCACGGTGAGCGACCCCTCTCGCCGGTGGTGACCGGCCTGCGCCTGCCGCGGATTGCGGCTTTGTCGACTTGCCATCGAGCATGAGGTCTCGACCTCATGTCTGAGTCGGGAGTCTTCAGCGTCTTTGCGATCACCCGCCAGAGCTGACGGCGAAAGTATGCGCAACCGTGATGCAGTTCGGAGGATTCCGTTATCCGATCACTGGGTAACGGACATCGGACGGGGGCCAGTTGGGGCAGAACGGTTAATCTCCGCGGTTCGGGACGAACGGCGGATGTCTACGCGCGCAGAAGTGTGTCGTCCGTGTAAATTATGCGACCCGCACTCAGAAGCCATGTGGTTCCGCTTGGTTGTCAGTAACCGCCGTGCACCGGTGGGTAGCCGTACCCGCCGGCCGGGGCCTGCGGCGGGGCCGGGACCTGAAGCTGCGGCTGCGGCGCGGGGGCGTGCGCCTCGCGGTCGTAGAACGGGCGCGCGTTGGCCCGCATCCACATCACCACCGGGTCGTGGTCGTCGGTCATGGCGACCGTCGACACCGGCAGCCCCTCCGGGACCGCGCCGATGGACTGCTGCATCATCGCGCGCACCGAGTCGACCGCGGCGGGCGAGGTCTCGTACACGTCCAGGCCGATGGCGAGATACGGCGCCCCGAGCGCGGGCTGCACCCAGGCTCGGCGCAGCGAGCGGAGCGCGGGGGTGCGGTGCGCGTTCTGCGCGAGCAGGGCGTAGAACTGCGGGATCTCGATGCCGGGCTCGGAGAGCCGGAGCGGGCCGGCGGGCTGGCGGTCCAGGCCGGTGGCGATGCGGCGCAGATCCAGCCAGGGGATGCCGACGCCGCCGCCCGGGGCGTGCGGATTGAGCCAGAGGCCGTAGTGGTCGGGATAGAGGGTGCGGGCCACGTCGAGGCCGTCGACCACTTCGTACGAACGGTTCCAGCCGCTGGCGGACAGCTCCTGGGCGGAGGTGACGCAGGGGGCGTAGTGGAAGCCGTCCACCTCCATGTCCCCGTACTGGGCGTCCGGGGAGCCGGCCTGGCCGTGCCACAGGAGCATCCAGATCTGGCCGGAGGAGGGGGTGGCGAGGGCGCGGAGCAGGGCCTCGTAGGCGTCGTAGCGTCCGGGGGTGACCTGGCGCAGCATGTGCTCGACGCTGCCGCTGTGGCTCGCGCTCACCTGTCGTACCGGCCCTTCTTCGTTTGCCCCTCGTTTGGAGACAGCTTAAGCGCCTGGCAGCTCGGGGCTTCGGGTTCGTGCGCGGGTGCGGGTCGTCCGTGGCTGGTCGCGCCCCGCGGCGGAGCCGCATATCGGATGCAGCCCCGGGCCCTTCGGTGCGTTCAGTGGCCGTACTGGTAGAAGGGCCGGACGTTCGTCTTCAGCCAGTCGGAGACCGGGTCGTCGGTCACGTCCATGAGCACCAGGTTGACCGGCCACTTGACCGGGACTTTGCCGAGGGCTCTGCCGAGGGCGTCCAGGGGGAGGCTTCGCAGGTCGCCCTCCCGCTGGGAGAGTTCCACGCCCACGAACATCACCGGGTCGGCCGTCTCGATGGCGGCCAGGCAGCGGCGGGCGGTGAGGACCACGCCGGTCCCGGCGAACTCCGCGGCGGCGGCGGAGAGGAAGTCGACCGGGTCGTCCTGCCAGTCGGGTTCGAAGAGACGCACCCGGCCGCCGGTGTTGGGGCCGTCGAGCGGGGTGCGGCCGGCGCGGCACAGTTCGGCCACGGCGTCGGGCGGCAGCGGGATGCCGACCACCCCGCCCGGGTTCACCGCGATGCCCGCCTGCGGCGGCAGGCCGCGCGCGAACTCCACGGCGGGGGCGATGGTGTACGACATATGGGAACCGGCCACCAGGCGCAGCTGTTCCTCGGAGCTGAACACCGGGACGTACACCTGGCCGTCGATGTCCATCGTCGGCAGGTCCAGCGGGCCGCTGTGCGGGCCCCCGCCGTTGGGCAGCGGTATCCACAGGAAACTCCGCCCGAGGACCTCGATGATCCGGCCGCCCGCCGAGGGGATGCCGAGGGAGGCCGACAGCACCTCCTCCAGCTCGTTGCCGGGCCAACCGCCGTGCGGGTGGGGGTGCGCCTGTGCCGGGAAGTCCGCGTGAATGTCCGCCGGGAAGTCCATCTGCCTACCGCCTGCTGGGAACCACTGCTGTGAGCAAGAAGGCTAGCGGGTGGCTGTGACAGTGCCTCACCGCGTGAAGCCGACCCGGCTCAGGACGTCCGCCGCGTCCCGGTCCAGCAGCACGGCCGCGCCGCAGCCTGCGGGCAGCTCCCCCTTCTCCGCCGCGCGCAGCAGCCGGGCGGTCGCGCGGCGGTGGCGGCGGAAGGCGTAGCGGGAGACGCCCCGGCCGCGCTCGCGCTGGCCCGCCCGGGCCGTCTCGGGGCTGACGTCGAGGAGGAGCAGGTGCAGGGTGGCGCCGCGGCGCCGGGCCTCGCGGGCCAGCCAGGCGCGCACCCAGGCCTGGGTGCCGCAGTCGTGCACGACGACGCCCTCGCCGGTGCGCAGGGCCCGGCGCAGCCCGGCGTAGTGGGCGAGGCGGACCAGGGGGCGGTAGAGCGCGTAGGGGACGAAGCGGGGGACGCGGGCGTCCCAGCGGTCGCGGGTGTCCTGGGAGTCGACGCGGTGGCCGGTGACCGCGCGGTGCATCAGCGTGGACTTGCCGCTGCCGGGCAGACCGGTGATCACCACCAGGTCGCGGGGGCCGAAGAGCAGGGCGTGCGGGCTGCGGCCCGCGCGGTCGCGCAGGTCGCGGACGACCTGGACGGGGCGGTCCGCGCGGCGCTCGCGGGCCAGGGCGGAGGGCTGTCCGGGCACCGCGATGCCGGCGTCGGTGGCGTAGGCCGATGTCCTGTTCACCGTGATCGTCCTCCCCAGTGGGCTCGGTCATCCCCATGCCCGTTGTATGTAAAGAGAAGGTAATGGGCAACGGTAGGTGGTTCGTGTGCGTTCTGCCACAGCTCGGTCACAAGCAGCACGCTCTGGATGGCCGGGGTGCGGCGTGCAATGATGTGCCCGCCAACTGCATACCGGCCGCTTGAATCCGCGCGGGAGAGTTCCCAGCCCCGGGCTGGGACGCCGAAGGAGCAAGTCCCTCCCTTGAATCTCTCAGGCCCCGTTACCGCGCGGGCGAGGCACATCTGAAAAGCGGGCCGCTGTGTCAGTGGCTCCACCCAAGGTGCAAGCCGTGATCGTCCCTGTGGCGGTCGTGGCGAACCTCTCAGGTTCCGATGACAGATGGGGAGGAACGTTCCTCGCCTGTCCGCTCGCCCTGGGAGACGACCGTCCGATGAGCAGCACTGAACTCCGTCACACCGCGCTCGATGCCGTGCATCGCGCGCTCGGTGCGACGATGACCGACTTCGCCGGCTGGGACATGCCCCTGCGCTACGGCTCCGAGCGCGACGAGCACCTCGCCGTGCGGACCAGGGCCGGTCTCTTCGACCTGTCCCACATGGGCGAGATCACCGTCACCGGCGCCGAGGCCGCCGCGTTCCTGAACCACGCCCTGGTCGGCAACATCGCCTCCGTCGGTGTCGGCCGCGCCCGCTACACGATGATCTGCCAGGCCGACGGCGGCATCCTGGACGACCTGATCGTCTACCGGCTGGCCGAGACCGAGTACATGGTCGTGGCCAACGCCTCCAACGCCCAGGTGGTGCTGGACGCGCTGACCGAGCGCGCCGCCGGCTTCGACGCCGAGGTCCGCGACGACCGGGACGCGTACGCGCTCATCGCCGTGCAGGGCCCGGAGTCCCCCGGCATCCTGAAGTCCCTCACCGACGCCGACCTCGACGGCCTGAAGTACTACGCCGGCCTGCCCGGCACGGTCGCCGGCGTCCCGGCGCTGATCGCCCGCACGGGCTACACCGGCGAGGACGGCTTCGAGCTGTTCGTGAAGCCGGAGCACGCCGTCGAGCTGTGGCAGGCGCTGACCAAGGCGGGTGAGGGCGCCGGGCTGGTCCCGTGCGGGCTGTCCTGCCGGGACACGCTGCGCCTGGAGGCGGGCATGCCGCTGTACGGGCACGAGCTGACGACGTCCCTCACCCCGTTCGACGCCGGGCTCGGCCGCGTGGTCAAGTTCGAGAAGGAGGGCGACTTCGTCGGGCGCGAGGCGCTCGCCGACGCCGCCGCCCGGGCCCAGCAGAACCCGCCGCGGGTCCTGGTCGGCCTGGTCGCCGAGGGCCGCCGGGTGCCGCGCGCAGGGTACGCCGTCGTCGCCGGCGGCGAGGTGATCGGCGAGGTCACCTCCGGTGCCCCCTCCCCCACCCTGGGCAAGCCGATCGCCATGGCCTACGTCGACGCGGCGCACGCGGCGCCGGGCACCGAGGGCGTCGGCGTGGACATCCGGGGCACCCACGAGCCGTACGAGGTCGTGGCGCTGCCGTTCTACAAGCGCCAGAAGTAGACACTGGGCGCGGTCGCGCCTCCCTGGGCCCCCGGTCCGTGGCCGGGGCGTGACCCTGCGCACATTCGCCCGCTCACCAGCGGTTTCCCTAGTCCCCCCGTCATCAGCACTCCCGCGTGTACAGGAGAATTCAGGCCATGAGCAACCCCCAGCAGCTGCGCTACAGCAAGGAGCACGAGTGGCTGTCGGCCGCCGAGGACGGCGTCGCGACGGTCGGCATCACGGAGCACGCGGCCAACGCGCTCGGTGACGTCGTGTTCGTTCAGCTCCCCGAGGTCGGCTCCACGGTGTCCGCGGGCGAGACCTGCGGCGAGCTGGAGTCGACGAAGTCGGTGTCCGACCTGTACTCGCCGGTCACCGGTGAGGTCACCGAGGTCAACGAGGACGTCGTCAACGACCCGTCGCTGGTGAACTCCGCCCCCTTCGAGGGTGGCTGGCTGTTCAAGGTACGCGTCGCGGAGGAGCCGGCCGACCTGCTCTCCGCCGACGAGTACACCGCTTTTTCCGCCGGCTGAGGAGTCGTAGCCGTATGACTGTCCTGAACACGCCCCTGCACGAGCTGGACCCGGAGATCGCCGCCGCGGTCGACGCCGAGCTGAGCCGCCAGCAGTCGACCCTGGAGATGATCGCCTCCGAGAACTTCGCGCCGCTCGCGGTGATGGAGGCCCAGGGCTCGGTCCTGACCAACAAGTACGCCGAGGGCTACCCGGGTCGCCGGTACTACGGCGGCTGCGAGCACGTCGACGTCGCCGAGCAGATCGCCATCGACCGGGTCAAGGAGCTGTTCGGCGCCGAGTACGCCAACGTGCAGCCCCACTCCGGCGCCTCCGCGAACCAGGCGGCCCTGTTCGCGCTGGCCCAGCCCGGGGACACCATCCTCGGCCTGGACCTGGCGCACGGCGGCCACCTCACCCACGGGATGCGGCTGAACTTCTCCGGCAAGCAGTTCGACGTGGTCGCCTACCACGTGGACGCCGAGACCGGCCTGGTCGACATGGCCGAGGTCGAGCGGCTCGCCAAGGAGCACCGCCCCAAGGTGATCATCGCGGGCTGGTCGGCGTACCCGCGGCAGCTGGACTTCGCCGAGTTCCGCCGGATCGCCGACGAGGCCGGTGCCTACCTGTGGGTCGACATGGCGCACTTCGCGGGCCTGGTCGCGGCCGGTCTGCACGAGAACCCGGTGCCGTACGCCGACGTGGTCACCTCCACCACCCACAAGACGCTGGGCGGCCCCCGCGGCGGCATCATCCTCGCCAGGAAGGACTTCGCGAAGAAGCTGAACTCCTCCGTCTTCCCGGGCTTCCAGGGCGGTCCCCTGGAGCACGTGATCGCGGCCAAGGCGGTGTCCTTCAAGGTCGCGGCCTCGGAGGACTTCAAGGAGCGCCAGCGGCGTACGGTGGAGGGTGCCCGCATCCTCGCCGAGCGCCTGACGGCCCCGGACGCCCGCGAGGCCGGCGTGAACGTGCTGTCCGGCGGCACGGACGTGCACCTGATCCTGGTGGACCTGCGCGCGTCCGAGCTGGACGGGCAGCAGGCCGAGGACCGGCTCCACGAGGTCGGCATCACGGTCAACCGCAACGCCGTCCCGAACGACCCGCGGCCGCCGATGGTCACCTCGGGCCTGCGTATCGGTACGCCGGCCCTGGCGACCCGAGGCTTCACGGCCGAGGACTTCGCCGAGGTCGCGGACGTGATCGCCGAGGCGCTGAAGCCGTCCTACGACGCCGAGGCCCTGAAGGCGCGCGTGAAGGCGCTCGCCGACAAGCACCCGCTGTACCCGGGCCTGAACAAGTAAGTCCCCGGTGGGGCACCCGCGGAGGGTGCCCCACCCCCCTGCTGTCCTGAGGAGTGACCGTGGCCATCTCGGTCTTCGACCTGTTCTCGATCGGCATCGGCCCGTCCAGCTCCCACACGGTCGGCCCGATGCGCGCGGCGCGGATGTTCGCCCGCCGCCTGCGCAACGAAGGCCTCCTGGAGCGGGCCGCCGCCGTCCGGACGGAGCTGTACGGCTCCCTGGGCGCGACCGGCCACGGCCACGGCACCCCGAAGGCCGTCCTGCTCGGCCTGACCGGCGACTCGCCGCGCACGGTGGACGTGGAGACGGCGGACGCGCGCGTGGAGGCGATCAAGGCGGAGGGGCGGATACGGCTCCTGGGCGAGCACGAGATCGCCTTCGACTTCGACCGGGATCTCGTGCTGCACCGCCGCAAGGCCCTGCCGTACCACGCCAACGGCATGACGCTGTGGGCCCACGGCGCCGACGGCGAGGAGCTGCTCTCCAAGACGTACTACTCGGTGGGCGGCGGCTTCGTCGTCGACGAGGACGCGGTGGGCGCGGACCGGATCAAGCTGGACGACACGGTTCTGAAGTACCCGTTCCGCACGGGCGACGAGCTGCTGCGCCTGACGAAGGAGACCGGCCTGTCGATCTCTTCTCTGATGCTGGAGAACGAGCGGGCCTGGCGCTCCGAGGAGGAGATCCGCGCGGGCCTGCTGGAGATCTGGCGGGTGATGCGGGAGTGCGTGGAGCGCGGCATGTCCCGTGAGGGCATCCTGCCCGGCGGTCTGAAGGTCCGCCGCCGCGCGGCCGTCTCGGCCCGCCAGCTGCGCGCGGAGGGCGACCCGCTGGCGCACGCCATGGAGTGGATCACGCTCTACGCGATGGCGGTGAACGAGGAGAACGCGGCGGGCGGCCGGGTCGTGACCGCCCCCACGAACGGCGCGGCCGGCATCATCCCGGCGGTCCTGCACTACTACATCAACTTCGTGCCGGGCGCCGACGAGGACGGCGTCGTGCGGTTCCTGCTGGCGGCGGGCGCGATCGGCATGCTCTTCAAGGAGAACGCCTCCATCTCCGGCGCCGAGGTCGGCTGCCAGGGCGAGGTCGGCTCGGCCTGCTCCATGGCGGCGGGCGCGCTCGCCGAGGTGCTCGGCGGCTCCCCCGAGCAGGTGGAGAACGCGGCCGAGATCGGCATGGAGCACAACCTCGGCCTGACCTGCGACCCGGTCGGCGGCCTGGTCCAGATCCCGTGCATCGAGCGCAACGGCATGGCCGCGGTGAAGGCGGTCACGGCCGCGAAGATGGCGATGCGCGGCGACGGCTCCCACAAGGTGTCCCTGGACAAGGTCATCAAGACCATGAAGGACACCGGCGCGGACATGAGCGTGAAGTACAAGGAGACGGCCCGGGGCGGGCTGGCGGTGAACATCATCGAGTGCTGAGGAAACGGGCCCTGACCAGCGCGTCCGCTTCTTCCAGCGCTGCCGGGCCCTCCCTGCTTACTCGGCGGAAAGTCCCCCAAAAGTCCCTGGGAGAGGCTTGAAAGTCCCCGACAGTCCCCGGGATGTCCCCGAGGCACGTCGCAGATGTGGTTAGGCAGGGCCCACGTGAGGTCCGTCCCGGCGTCCCTGCGACGTCTCGGCGTGTGGAGCGGGCCGTGGTGCGTCAGATAGGGGGACCTACGCATTGCGAGACCGTGAGCGTTCGTGCTGCGTGGTGCCTGATCGTGCTGCTGAGTGCCGTTTGGCCTGATCAGAGCATGTGCGACCGGCTGGTCTGTGCTACCTCGTATTACGTCGTCCAAAGGCGTCTGGCCACCGACCGGCCACCGGGAAGGGCACCTTGGTGGCAAAGAGCCGGGGCACCCGGGTTGTCGTCTTCTCATAGACGGCAGAATCCTGCGGGCAATCGTTCGTCACTCGCTGCTGGCGACTACAGGTGGTGGCGGGCCACGGCTGCCGCCTGTACCGCCTCAGTCTCCAGGCCGACATCGACGTACGCATCGCCGTCCGCATCTGGGACACACCGCCCAAACCCTGGACCCGCAGGCGAGATGGCCCTACCGCGCCCGGGTGTGTACGAGGGCTACGCATGGTGGGCGGACGTGAAGCCGCGTCCGCTTGCTACGGCGAGACACTGAGCAGTATCACCGACGACTGGACCCCAAAACAGATCCAGCGGGCCTGGGACAGGTGCCCGGCCAATGAACGCTACGTCCTCGATCTGGCCTTCGTCCCGGACCCCGCCCCGGACGACGAGGATGAAGATGAAGCCGACGCCTGACCGGCGAACACACGACAACGCCCCAAACAGAGTGCGAGTCAGATCCCGGGGCGCTATTCCACAAAGGAAAGAGAGCCGCTGCCGGCGGCGGTTGACATCAGCCGCCGCACCTTGAAGGGTTCCTTCCTCTTGGACGCCGACTCGACCAACCGGCCCCTGCTGCACCGCAAGCACGAGTTCCTTGCTCCGGACGTTCCAGATGTCCCCAAATACCAGCGGTTGATCCTTCGTGCTGACAGTTGACCAGCTCCGCGAACGGGGCTGGCTCTCTAGCACGCGCTTATGACAATTCGGGCCGCCGATGGGCTTCTTTGAGTCGTCCCGCCGGTCTCCAATCTGAGGGTGCCCGGCCGTCGCAAGGGACGGTATCTGGCCACACCCCCTCTCACATCGACATGTGAGCTTTCAAGGAATTGGCCGGAAAACGTGGCTGGTGCCCACTTCCGGTCACACTGATGAGCACGATTCCCGGCAGGCACGCACCGGCATGCCGGTTCAACGAGGGGGGAACGGCCATCACACCGATGAGGGGCAGCGGAGCAGGGGCGGGGTTCGGGGACGCGATCACCACTCTGACACGACGGCGGATCGAGATCTTCGACGGAGCGGGAGGAGACTGGCGCTTCGCCGAGAGCCTGAAGTCCGTCAGTGAGGACACGGCCCAGGAGTACGAGGGCCGCACGATCTTGGAGCTCATCCAGAACGGACACGATGCCCTGGCCGCAGGGGGCACTGGCAGGATCGTCGTGCTGGCGATCCGCCAGGAGGACGGTGGCGGCGTCCTGTACGTCGCCAACGAAGGAACCGGATTCACCGAGGAGAACTTCAAGGCCATCACCGAACTGGCCCTCTCCAGCAAGGGGGCGGGGGAAGGGATCGGGAACAAGGGGCTCGGCTTCCGCAGCGTGCTGCAGCTGACCGACTGGCCCGAGATCTACTCCAAGGCGTCGCCCGCTTCCGACTCGTTCGACGGCTACTGCTTCCGTTTCGCCCGGCCGGACGACATCCACGCCATTGTCGACGACACGGCCCTCGCGGCCCGAGTGATCCAGGACATCTCCCCGCTGGCGTTGCCAGTGCCGGCCGAGGCCACGGATCCCGTGCTCAAAGAACTCGCCGCAGACGGCTTCTCGACCGTCGTACGGCTGCCGCTGCGCCACGACCACGCCTGGGGCCTTGTCGTGACGCAGGCCGCGGAGGTGGTGGACGACGAGGCGCCCCTACTGCTCTTCCTCGACCGCGTACGGGAACTGGTCGTGGAGATCCGTGACGGGGCCGAGGGCGGCACACGACATGTGCTGTCACGTGCCCAACGCCCCTGCGACCTGGTCGCATCCCGGACCGCGGACTGGATCAGCGAGGTCGACCTCGGTGACGCCGGGCGGTATCTGCTGGCCCGGCGGACCCTGGACGCCGAGGCGCTGCGCGTGGCGATCGAGCGCAGCGTCGACGTCCACGGGATCGACGCGAAATGGCTGGAGTGGCAGGGCGAGGCGTGGGTAAGTGTCGCGCTCCGACTGGACCGGCCGCTGTCGCGGAACGGCCGGATGTACACCTTCATCCCGATGTCGGAGGCATCCTCTGCGCCGTTCCCGGGCCACGCCCACGCGCCGTTCTTCACCAAGCTCGCCCGGCTCGACATCAGCGAGGCGGTGGCCCTCAACGATCTGCTGCTCGACCAACTGGCGGTTCTCTGCGTGGAATCGGCCAGACGCCTGCGTACCGAGACCCCGCACGCCCGTGCCGGGGACCTCGTCCTCGACCTCATGTGCTGGGACACCCCGGCCCGCCTCGGCAAGGCGGTGGACGGGCGGCTCGCCGTCGAGCCGTTCCTCCCTCTGGAGGGCGGGGAGTCCTGGGGCACCCTGCGGGACACCTACGCCTGGCCGGACGGCCGACGCCCCTGGCGCGTCCTCACCGCCGGGGCGCTCGCCCGGGCCAGAGCCCGTCTGCTGGCCGCCTGCGCAGGCCAGGTCCGGCACGCCCGTGCCGACCGGCTGGCCAAGGCGGTCGTCTCCCGGGCCCTGCGTCCTCCGCTGGTCAGGACCGCCGACTGGGCCGAGGCGGTGGCCGAGGAGATCCGGGCAGAAGGTAGCGAGTCGCCGAGCCCACGCTGGGCGGACTTCTACAACGACCTGGCCCAGGCCTTCACCGGCCAGCACACCGCGCTGCGGGGCCGGCGGATCGTCCTCGACCAGGACGGCGGCCTGCGGCCTGCGCTCGGCGGTGCGGCGGAGCAGGGAAGGAAGGGCCAGACGGAAGGCACCGTCTTCTTCCACCCCGGGGACGAGCACGACGACGCCGGCACCCGCGTCCCCGGCGACCTCAAGGCGCTGCGCCGCCGTATCGCCTTCACCCACCCCGACATCACCTGGGAGAGCCCCGGACGGGACTTCCTGCTGCGGGGCGGGCTGGTCCGCTCCTACCAGCTGGACCAGGTCTTCGACGCGCTGCACGACCTGCTCGGGGCACGGCCCTCGGAGGCCCTCAGCCGCGACGCCCTCACCTTCGCCCTGCGGCAGTTCCCGGCGCTCACGCCGGGGCAGCGCGACCGGCTGTCGCGGATCGCCTTCCGGGTGCCGCTCGCAGACGGCGGCTGGGCAAGGGCGACACGCTGCTCCTACTCACCGGGCTGGGGCACCGAAGGCGCGCAACGGCTGGAGAGGTTCCTCAAAGCGGGCGGTTCCCGGATCCCCGAGCTGGCGGACCAGCGGCGGCACTGGATCAGCGGCCCCGACGACTGGCCCGCGCCGGTCCGGGACCGGGAGGCGTACCTCGAATTCCTCACGGCCGTCGGCGTGGTTGACGGGCTGCGGCTGTCCGTTGTCGGGGACCGCCTGGGAGCCCAGCAGGGGAACGATCTGGCACCCCGTGGCCTGGCCCAGCGGTTCGGCCTCGGCGACGACCTGGGGCCTATGTGGACGGCGGACATACGGTCCCGGTGGACCAAGTTCGCTCACCCGTGGACGCCCTACGCGTTCCAGCGGCCACTGACCCATCTCCCGGGAGCGACCGAGGTGGCGGACCTCGGCCCCACCACGCGGCGGGAGTTCGCCGAACTGCTCATCCTGGGATTCCGCACCTGGGGCGACGAGGTCTTCAACGTCACCGTGTACCGGCCCGAGCACCCGCACAAGCGGGACGAGCACTCCTGGCCCACACCGTTCGCTTCCTTCCTCCGCCGCACGCCCTGGCTTCCGGTGGAGGACGCCGAGTCGGACGGCCCGGCCTTCGTCACCCCCGGCGAGGCGTGGTTCAGCACCGACGGGGAACTGCCCAGCTTCGTCCCCTCGTTACCGCTGCCGACCCGGCGGCTTCTTACCGACAAGGCCGCGGCCGCGAGGCTCCGCCAGTGCGGGCTGCGGAGCTGGGAGGACCCTCGGCACGCCGGAGCGGCCGTCAAGCACCTCGGCGAGATCCTCCACCGGGGAGACGTACCGACGCACCTCAGTGTCTCCTTCAAGAAGCACTACGGGCGGGCGTGGTCGCACCTCGCGCAGAACACCCGCTGGCCGTGGCTCACCGGCGAGGAGGTACGACTCGTGGTCAGTCGCGGCAACGCCCTCGGCACCTTCGTGCCAACGGCCGAGGACGTGCCCGTGCACGTCTGCGACGAGCAGGCGCCGCTGAAGGAGGCACTCGTCGAACTGGCGGGCCATCCCGTCCTGGTCGCCGGACCGGAGAGCGGGGACGCCATCGTGGAGATGGCCGACGCGCACGGCATCCGCACCCTGCGCACGTCGGCGACCGATGTGCAGATCCGCCACCGCGACGGCGAACCGATCACCCCTACCGGACACGCCGACACGCTCATCGACGGCAGGGAATGGCTCGTCACGGTGGTGGCTTTGGCCGTTGAACTGAAGTCCGGGTCGTTCCTGCGCCGCAGCGAGCGCGGTGTGCGGGCCCTGCTGGAGCGGCTGCGCACCGTGCGCGTCGTCCGGTCCGACGCTGTGGAGGTCGTCATCTCAGGCGTGCTCACCGAACCACCGCCCACCACCCGCGCGCTGCCGCTGCCGGACGCCAACCATCCCACGGTCGTCGTCTGGCGCAGCGAGGAGGGCTGGGACGAACTGCAGGCGTGCACGTCCGCGCTCGCCCAACTGCTGGGCAGGCCGGGGCTGCAGGACGCACTGGAGCTGGTCCTGGTCAAGCTGGAACGGCAGCTCGACACCCATGATCCTGAAAGGATCGACAACCGCCCCCTGGCGATGGCACTGGACACGACCGAGGCCAAGGTCGCCGAGATCAGACGCAATCTCACGGGAGACGTGCACGACACGGTACGACTGCTGCGCCCGGCCCTGTGCTGTCTCCTCGGCCCCGCATGGGACGAGGAAGCGGCGCGGGCGCTCGACCGCGCGGCAGGCGAGGACGAACTCGTCCAGATCGTCGGCCGGTACACCGTCTCGCTGCCCGTGCCGGCCGTCGAACTCGTCGCCCTCGCCCGCTCCTGCACCACACCGGCCGAACTCCGTGACGAACTGGGCCTGGAATTCCAGCGGTTCAACGAGGCGCTCACCACGCTCGGCCCCGGCTACGCCCCCTACTCCCACCCCGATCTCCACAAGCAGGCCTTCGGCGACTTCGTACGCGGCCACGCCGGCACCCTGGTGGACCGGCTGCGGGAACGGTACGTGGCGGCGGCCCGCCACGGCGCGGACCTCTCCGCGTACGCCGGGGCCCGTCGACTCCACGATCTGCTGCCGGACCCCGACTGGCTGCCCCGGTTCGTCACCCCGCCCGAGGACGAGATGCGGGCCAGGGCACAGGTCTGGCTGCGCTCGCACGGCGCCGACGACGATCTCGGCCGAACCACCGATCTCCCACCCGTCGACCGGCTCCGCGAACTCAACACCGCCGCACTGGACCCCCTGGTTCCGGCGCTGGCCCGGCTCGTGTCCGCCTGGTGCCGCCGGCACGGAGCACCCGTACCAACCGGCTGGCAGGGCGCGCCCCTACTGGAGGCGCGGACTTTCCTCGACGGCTCCGGCCTGAGCGACCTCATAGAGCTGAGCGAGGGACAACTGCTCGACGTGGTGCGGCGCGGTGTGGGCTGGCCGACCGGCATGCCGCTCACAGCCGACGCGGGGCTCCTCGGCCTCACCCCCGCCGACCTGACGCCCCGGACCGGACCCGCGCAGGGCACCGCCGGATCACGCGCGGCGGGCCCGGCCACGATCATGATCGGCGAGAAGGAGGTCGCCGTGGGACGCGACCACTTCTCCGCCATCGCGGACCTAGCCTCCAGGACCGTCGACGAGGCCTTCCTCGCCCAGTCCGGCAAGGTACGCCTGGACACGGTCGCGCCGGTGCCCCAGCCCGGGCGAGGCGGGAGTTCCGGCACGTCGCGGGTGGTCGTGGCCCGTCTGCACCAGGTGAGTGAGGACCAGCGGTCGGCCATCGGTCTGGTCGGGGAGGTCGTGGCACGGGCCTGGCTTCAGCGCCATTACCCCGAGGTGCGCTGGCGGTCGGGGTACGCCGCCGTCATCAGCGGCGACCGGGAGGCATCGGACAGCCTGGGGTACGACTTCGAGGTCGCCTGGCGTGACACCACACGGTTGTACGAGGTGAAGGCGCTGAGCGAACCCGTCGGCAAGCGAGTGGAGTTCGAGCTCGGGCCGTCCGAGGTGGATGCCGCGCGCACCCACGCGCGTGGCGGTCGGTACCGGATCCTGGTGATCACCGCCGCTCTGGACCCGGAGCACCGTCAGGTGTTCGAGCTGCCCAACCCGTTCTCGGCAGCCGGTCGCGAGCGGTTCCGGATCGTGGGCAAGGGGCTGCGCTATCAGTGCTCGCCGCTGCGGAACAGCCAACGGCCGTGAGCTGAAGCGCACGGTGTCCCGAGTGCCGGGGAGCGGCCGGTCCCGCGGCGGGTCGACCTCCACGATTCACCTGGCCGCCGACCGGCGCTGTCGGCCGATGGCGATCGTCCTGACCGCCGGGTAGGCCGCCGACAGCCCTCAGTTCATCCCGGTGCTGAACAACGTACGGGTCCGTCTGCCGGTCGGCCGTCCCCGCACCCGGCCCACCGCCGTGGCGGGTGACACCGGCGCTCCACTCCGGAGGGGCTACCGGTGTCACGTCGGGGCGCAGTGGATGGAGACGCTCATCGCGTTGTGCGACGCCTGGCTGGCCAGGAACGCGGGGGACGGCGTTCACCCGTCCACCGCCCCTGGCAAGAGCGACGACGAGGAGCTGGCGGACGCGGTCCTCGCCGAGATCCCAGGGACCGGTTCGTGCCGGACGCGGTCAGGCGCGACCTGGCCGAGTACGCCCGGCACTGCACCCCTAACCTCGCCTTCCGGCTGTTGCTTCGGCGATGGCGCAAGCCGGCACCGGACGCGACGCAGCGCTCACGCCGGAGCACTACGCGCGGCTGGAGGGCTTGGGACCCGCCCTGTACTACGGCGAGTTCCTCGTGTCAGAGCTACGCCATCTGGTTCGGCCCTGCTGGCGCTTGAAGGCCGACCGAGCCAGGGCGGGGACGATGCGGAACTCGGTCATCCACCTCTCGCAAGGGGCCCGTCATCTGCTTTCGGCGGATCTCGGCAGCAGTCGCTGCCGAGATCCGTGACGGGGATGTTCTCGACGTCCGACGACGACTGGGACGGCCGATAGTGAAGCAGCGCGTCCTCGCCCACACCCCGGGAACCCGGCCGGCCGCGCGCCGGCCACCGGCTGGCCACCAGCACGGACACCGCTGGCGCCGATTCTCACAGATTTCCTGCGGGCAACTTGTGATCTTGCTTCGATTTGGTAGACACCTACAGCACCTGCTTGGAGACACTGGTCCCGGACCTCGGCCTCCAAATCCTACGAATGACGGAGACCGATCCCACCAACAAGCTAGGCAGTTTCGTTTGGATCAGTCGATCGTCGGTCCTGTTGTGCCGTTGACCGACGCGCAGTGGGCGCGGATCGGGCCGTTACTCCCGGACCGGACACCGAAGCGGGGTGGTCGTCGGCGTGATCACCGTGAGGTGATCGACGCGATCGCGTTCAAGTTCCAGACCGGCACGCAGTGGGTGCATCTGCCGGAGAAGTACGGCAATTGGCGGGGTGTCTACAACCGGCTGCGGATGTGGGCCGTCGACGGCACCTGGGAGCGGGTGTTCACCGCTCTTGTGGCCCAGGCCGACGCCGATGAGGACCTCGACTGGGCGGTCTCGGTGGACTCCACGATCGTGCGGGCCCACCAGCACGCGGCCGGGGCCCGCAAAAGGGGGCCCCGGCCGGCGAACCGGACGACCACGCCATCGGCCGGTCCCGCGGCGGACTGACGACAAAGATCCACCTCGCCGCCGAGGCCCGCTGCCGACCCCTCGCATTCGTTCTCACCGCAGGCCAAGACGGTGACGCACCCGCCTTCACCGCCGTCTTGGCCCGCCTGCGCGTTCACCGTCGGCGAGGACGCCCCCGCACCAGGCCGGATCTGATCCTGGCCGACAAGGCGTACTCCTCCCGCGTGATCCGCGAGCACCTGCGCAAGCGCGGCATCCGGGCAGTGATCCCCGTCCCGGCGGACCAGCGCAGCCACCGGCTCCACCGGGGCAGCCGAGGCGGCAGGCCACTGGCTTCGACCGCGAGACCTACAAGCAGCGCAACACCGTCGAGCGGTGCATCAACCGCCTCAAGCAGCGGCGAGGCATCGCCACCCGCTACGAGAAGACCGCCGCCATCTACCTGGCCGGACTCCACATCGCAGGCATCTTCCTCTGGCCCGCCCGCTGATCCAAACGAAAGACCCTAGCGCCCCCGGATGAAGGACTCCGCCAATGATCCCCTCCCCATCCGAAGTGGTTGTCGACGAGCACGGCACCGTCGCCCTGCCCATGAGCATCCTCGCCGAGGCTGGGATCAATCCTGGTGAGACCCTGCTGGCCTTTAGCAAGGGCGACGGCAGGATCGTCCTCCGACGTCTGGAGGGCGCCGTCACAGATCTGCTCAACGGCCGACCGTTGTAGCGTCCCGCTGGCCTCCGGAGGCTCGCCACCGCCGGAGCAGTCGCTCGATCTCGTCTGCGGCCCGGGCCGGATCTTCGTGCTCCCACACTCGGATCACTCTCCACCCAGCTGCGAGCAACTTCTGGTTGGTCTCAGCATCCCTGGCCCGGTTGCCGTCGATCTTCTCGCGCCAGAAGTCCGCGTTTTTTACCGCTGGGCGGTAGTGGTCGGGGCAGCCATGCCAGAAGCAGCCGTCCACGAAGACTGCGACGCGGTCACCAGGGAAGATCAAGTCCGCCTTACGGCGAATCTCGGCGAGCGGCCGGGCGTTAACTCGATAGCGCAGTCCGCGCTGGTAGAGCAGCCTCCGCAACGCTAGCTCGGGGCCGGTGTCCTTGCCGCGATTGGCACGCATGGCAGCCCGGACCCCAGGCGAAGAGGCGGTCGACTCGGGCGGCAGCGTCTCCACCGCCAACAGCCCTCTATCCCTAGCCCGCTGCCAAGCCTCAGCTAGGTTCTCGCCCCTGGACGCGCGCTCGACCTCGCAGACATACCGCTCCTGGGTCTTGCCATCCTTCGACCAGCGCAGGTACGCGCGGATGCGCCGCGTCCGCCGATACAACCGCAAACTGATCGAGGCGCGCGCGAAGCGACCGTCGCCTAGCGCGACGTTGCGTCGGTTGCGGCCTCCGGCCGCGCGGTCCTGCTCCACCGCTGGTGCCACGGCACCAGCGCGCCGCTTGTACGCCCGCTCCGGGGGAAGTTGGTCTTTCCAGTGCCCCCCGGCCCCGTGTTCCTGCATGACCTCAGTGTCCAGCTGCTGAGAGCGCGTCGGCGACGGCGTTGGCGAAGAACTCACCGAGAACGACCGGGACGGCGTTGCCGAGCTGGCGCATCTGCTCCCCGCGGGGGCCTGACCCCAGCCATTCATCAGGGAATGTCATCGCCCGAGCCGTCTCTCGAACCGTCATGTAACGGTGATGATGTGTCCACCCGTCCGGTGATGTGGGGTCCGCATAACCAGTGTCGAGCAGCACGACGGACTCTCCACCGGGCACACCGTGCACGCCGGCCTTGACCGTCTTGGCAGGCCTGTCGAGCTCGTTCGGTGTGTGCCCCTGGTAGATACGCGCTCCCGGCCAGCCGATGTGGTCGACGACGCCGATCTCCTTGCCGAAGTCGAACTTCTCGTCGAGACGGCCGAGGTCCACTGGCGGAAGCGCCGGGAGTTTGACATCGGTGCCGTAGCCCTTGATGGCGTCACGCAGTGTGCGCCATGGCCTGATCTTGGGGTCTTCTTCCTTGGTCGGCTTCGGCAGCTTGGCCCGAGCCCACGCACGCGCCCGTTCGCGCGCTCGCGGAGGCACGTCCGAGTGGCGTCGCCAGTACGGCCCGTCCTCGTCGAGCATCGAGCGCCACAGGGCGGTCTCCGAGAACTGAGGCGTGTTGACATATTTCTCGAATGCCTCGATATCAACCGGAATGTCGGCGCGGAAAGCCACGAGCACGATGCGGTTACGGATCTGGGGCACCCCGTAGTCCGCCGCGTTCACAGGCACCATCACGACCTTGTAGTGGTCGGGATCGGCGTCGTTCTGGGAGAGCCCGCCGATGATGCCCTTTAGGTGCTCATTGTGCGATTCCCAGCTGACCTCGTCATCCCGCTTCTCGAAGGGGAGCGTCAGTTCGTTCTGGATGTACTGGAAGTACTCCGCGAAGGAGGGCCGCCGCAGACCGCGGACGTTCTCGCAAATGACCGCCTTGGGCCGGATCTCGCGGACGGCCTTGAACATGGCCGGGAACATGTTGCGCTTGTCCTCGTCGCCCTTGGCGACCCCGCCGGCGCTGAATGGCTGGCACGGCGGGCCACCGGCCAGGACATCCACCTTGCCTTGGAATGCCGTCATGTCGAGGTCCCGGACGTCCCCAGGGTAAAGCGGCGCGGGCCGCCCGGGCCCGGGAGGCTCGGGCTTCGTATCCTCGACGAGTTCGATCCCGTCCACACCCAGCGTCTTCCGGGCGCTCGCCACGAGCGTCTCGCACGCGCGCTTGTTGAACTCGTTGAACAGGAGCGGACGGAAGCCCGCCTGGTGGACCGCCATGGCAAGGCCACCCCCGCCCGCGAACAGCTCAACACTCGTCCGCGGCTTCTTCGTCTTTTTGGGCTGGTCAACCATGCGAGAACCATACCGCGGAGCTGGTGATCATGGGGCCGTTTCACTCGAATGAGTCGCCAGAGAGTGAGCAAGACCATAGGGTTCGTCATGATCCATCACTCCCGAAGGAGCAGGGCGAATGTTTTTCGGCGCTGAAGGCGGCGAGCTTAGTTCGCGGCCGCGCCAGAACAGCGACGGCCCCCATCCGGCACGGACACGCCCCCATCGATCAGGAAGCCATGCCCTCCGAGTACACGCCCGCCTCGTTCGACCCGCTGTCGACCGAACAGATCGCGAACACCGTCTGCGAGACCTTCGAGCGTCAGCCCCTGGTTTCCATGACCACGGAGATCCCCAGGTTCGAGGGGTCCGGGTTGTACGCGCTTTACTACCGTGGGGCCGGCGTGGCGCTGTACCTGCCCCTGTCGACCATTCAGATCCCCGTGTACGTAGGGCAAGCCACCAGCAACAGCGCCACCGGGGCAAGGGTCCGGGAGCGGTTTCCTCTCCATAGCCGCCTCAAGCAGCACCGAATCTCGATCATCGAAGGCGGCCTCCCCATCGATGAGTTCCGGTTCCGGGCGCTGCTGCTGCCGGACGTGCACGCGAATCTGGGTGAGAACGGGTTGCGCGTCGGCTACCAGCCGGTGTGGAACAGCATCCTCACCGGGTTCGGCAGCAAGGAGCAGGGGGCGACAACCCGGCAGAGCCGGAAAAGCAAGTGGGACACCGTGCACGAGGGGCGACGGCGCACCCACGGGGGCGTCGTCCATGACGTCGAGGCCCTCGTCTCGGAGGTCAAGGATCATATCGAGCGGCGGGTCGTCGGATACGACGCTCTGCCGTGGTCGCA
The DNA here is from genome assembly GCF_055564375.1 of Streptomyces sp. NPDC029138. Lineage (NCBI taxonomy): Bacteria > Bacillati > Actinomycetota > Actinomycetes > Kitasatosporales > Streptomycetaceae > Streptomyces > Streptomyces sp. NPDC029138. The sequence goes on along the minus strand of NZ_JBVHWM010000040.1, from coordinate 6,766 downwards.
CCCGAGCACCGAGACGTTCCTGGACCGCGACGCCCCCTGAGAGCAGAGCGTTTCGGTGGTGATCAGCGGCTGAGACCTAGTAGCGCTTCGTTACGTTGGGTGATCTTGTCTGGTGGTGGGCATCTTCCGGGGTATGAGGCTGGGGGAGGTGGAACGGCTCCTGGGTGAGTTATCGGAGTTCGTTGCCGATGTGTTCGCTTCGGTGCCGCGGCGGGATCAGCGGCGGTGGGGCGAGTGTTATCTGCGGGGTCTGATGCTGGACGGCCGTCGCAAGTCGATCCAGCCGATGGCCGAGCGGCTGCCGGACGGGAACATGCAGGCTCTGCAGCAGTTCGTGAACCAGTCGCCGTGGGATTGGCTGCCGGTGCGGCGGCGGATCGCCGAGCGGTTGTGCGAGGCGATCCGCCCCGAGGTGTGGGTGGTCGATGATGTGTCGTTTCCCAAGTGCGGCACTGCCTCGGCCGGGGTGGCCCGGCAGTACTGCGGAGCGTTGGGCAAGCGGGCGAACTGCCAGGTCGCGGTCAGCGTGCACGCGGCCACGGACACCGCGTCGTGCCCGTTGGAGTGGGAGCTGTTCCTGGCCGAGGAATGGGTGCACGACGGCAGGCGGCGGCAGCGGGCCCAGATCCCTGGCGAGGTCGGGCATGCTTCCAAGAGCCGTCTGGCGCTGGGGCTGCTGGACCGTCTGGCCGCGCAGGGGATGGCGGTGCCGGTGATCGTGGCGGATGCCGGGTACGGCCGCAGCGTCTGCTTCCGGCTCGCGCTGGAGGAACGCGGCTGGTCCTATGTCGTGGCCGTCGATCCGAAGGAGATCGCACGGCCTGTCGGCGCCGAGCCGTATCAACCCGCTTACGGCGGCTTGGGACCGCCGCCGCTGCCCCGATACCGCGAGGCGCCCCGGTCGCTGCCAGGCCTGGTTGAAGAGGCCGCCGTGTTCGAGAAGGTCAGCTGGCGGCAGGGCAGCAAAGACACGCTGACCTCGCACTTCGCCGTGATCCAGGTGCGGCCCTCGGGGAAGGAAGCCAGCCGCACTGCCCAGGAACAAGCAGGCGGACGCAGTCGCTGGAATGGCGTGCTGCCGTTGAGGACGTTGCTGGTCGAACGGCCCGAAGAAGCCGATGAGCCGACCGGTTACTGGATGACCAATCTGCCTGCCATCACCCCGGTCGCCGACCTGGTGCGGTGGGCGAAGATGCGCTGGCGGATCGAGCACGACTACCGCGAGCTCAAACACGGTCTGGGCCTGGACCACTTCGAAGGCCGCACCTGGCGCGGCTGGCACCACCACGTCACCCTCGTCACCGCCGCTCAGGCCTTCCTCACCCTGCGGCGACTCGACCCAAAAGCACAGATGCCGGCCTGACCCTCTACCAGGTCCTGGACGCACTCCAGGACCTGCTGAGGTGCTGGACCGGCACCTGCACCACCTGCGGCCGACCCCTCACCACCAACAGAACCAGACCCAGAACCTAACGAAGCACTACTAGCCGACACCGCCGAGAAGGCCGTCCAGATCGTGCCTCGCTGCGGCTGCGTCTGGTTGCTGTCCTCGGAATGCCGCGCCCCCGCACCATCCCCAGGATGCGCCAGCCACGGCGTCAGGCTGAAGTTGCCCGCAGCAGCCGCCCGACTCCCCTCAGGCTCGACGACGAGGGGCCCTCGGCCAACGGGCCTGCCCTGTCGAATGCCCCTGGGCGCGATGCGTGACACAGAGGTCGCCGCAGTGAGCGGGCGCTCGGCCTCCGCTCACCGTCGGACGAGCACCTCCTAGCCACCGCGCTCCCCGCTGACTTCCCGGATCAGAAGGGGAACCGTCCCCGATTGTCAGTGCCGTGGTGTAAGCCTTGGTTGACCTGACAGATACCCGCTGGACCACCACGCTGGCGCGTTTACCGAGGAGGAGCACTTTGTCGACTGACGCCGAGCGGGCGCCCCTTGAGGAGATCGACCTCACGCCCTCGCCGCAATTGTTGGAGGCGTTGGGGGACATCCCCTACAAGCCCTGGCAGTGCATGGCTGAGCTGATCGACAACTCTTTCGACGACTTCCTGACCGACCCGGACCTCACGCGCGGGGAGCCCCGGGAGGTCTGGATCACTCTTCCGAAGCCGACCGACGAGGACCTCTTCGTTAGCGTGATCGACAACGGTCGCGGTATGAGCCGCGAGATGCTCCAGAACGCGCTCCGAGCCGGCTACAGCGGCAAGCGCCGCTACGGCAGCCTGGGGCTGTTCGGCATGGGCTTCAACATCGCCACCGCGCGGCTTGGGAACCTGACCGAGGTGCGGACGACCCGCGCGGGAGACCCCGACTGGCTGGTTGTGGAGATCGATCTGCGGCGGCTCGCCCGCAACGACAGCTACAAGTCGCCTCTTCGCCGTGAGCCGAAGGACGATCCCGCGCTGCACGGCACGGAGGTCGTCGTCCGCCGCCTCCGGGACGAGATCGCCGAAGACCTCAAGCGCCCCCGCCGGCACGCGGCGATCCGCGCCGACCTCGGACGCGTGTACTCCTACCTGCTTCGTAGTGAGAACCCCGTACCCGGGGTCCCCGACGGCCCCATGGCTGGGCGCGGCTTCAAGCTTAAGGTCAACGGCAAGAACGTGTCACCCCGGCTCCCCTGCGTCTGGTCGGCATCACGGACAGTCACCAGGCAGGGCCGCGAGATCCCGGCGATCAGGTCTGTCGACATCCGCCTGGCACCCGCCCTCGCCTGTATGGACTGTGGTCACTGGCAGAACCCGGACCTCGAGTTCGACCGTTGCGTCCAGTGCGAGAGCGAAGACCTGCAGCTGCGCGAGCGACGTATCCACGGCTGGATCGGCGTCCAGCGGTACCTTCACGAGAGCGACTTCGGCATCGACTTCCTCCGCAACGGCAGGAAGATCCGGGTCGGGGACCGCTCTCTGTTCTCCTGGGAGAACCCGGACGACGGCGCCCTCGTCCCGGAGTACCCGGTGGAGGTTCCGGCCAACCAGGGACGCATCGTAGGCGAGATCCACCTCGACCATGTTCCGGTGGGCTATCAGAAGCTGGACTTCAACCGCGAGAGCCGCGAGTGGCGGTACGCGGTGACAGCCCTGCGCGGTGAGGGCCCAATGCGTCCGAAGAAGGCCGCCACGCTTGGCTACCCGCCAAACACCTCCCCCCTCGGCGAGATCTTCAAGGGCTACCAGGAAAACCGTCCGGGCACTGATTGCCTCATCCCTGGCGACGGAAGCAAGGCGACCCACGAGGCGGCCCGCGACTGGGGCGCGAAGTTCCACGCGGGTCAGGCCGAGTATCTCTCGGACGAGATCTGGTTCACGGCTGTACTCGCCCACGACGAGGCCCGCGATAACGGTGGCCGGGCCCCGAGCCCGACCGCCGGCGCCGGCGGGCCTCGCGGCTCGCTGTCCGGGCGCACGGGTTTGGCTCCTCTGGGCAAGGGCCAGACGGATGCCGACGGTGAGGCGCGGCCCGTAACTCCCGTGGCTGAGCCCGAGCCCCAGCCGGTAGAGACGGAGGAGCAGCGGTTTGCCCGGTACCGTGCTGACTCGACCCGCCTGTTCGACCTCGCGGGCGAGGTGAGCCTTCCTCGCTTGGGGCGGCGGATCGTGACGGTCTTTGACAGCCACGTGCCCCTCCTTGACGATCAGGAACGTCAGGTTCCTTCCCTGGCCCGGATGGGGCGCGGAACCAGCCTGGAGGTCTATGTCTACAGCGAGCACCCGGTGTTCCGGGAGTACGGGCGCGACCCGCGCGACTACGCGCTGATGGAGATCGCGCAGACGCTGCACGCCTTCGAACCCGATGGGCAGAAGGTGACGGCGGTCCTCGCTGACGTTACCCGGCAGTTTCCGGACCAGCGGGTCACCGAGTCCGCACTGCGGGAGAGGGCCGAGGCAATGACCGGCCGGGTCCGGGCCCTGATGGAGCCGATCGTCCCTCTGAAGGCGGCCGAGTTGTGGGCTGCCCTCCCTGAGGACGCTCGCCTCCGCGCCGAGCGTGAAGCGGGTCGGGCTGACGCCTCCCTCGACTGGCCGACGGTGGTCAAGGAGGGCGCGTTCGTGGCGTACCTCGACACGGCCGGCATCGCGGCGCTCGTACGAGTATTCCCGGGCGATTTCCTCGACGGCGCGGTGTTCAAGACCTCTTGGGCCGGCTGGTCGGACAGTGAGATCAAGGACCGCCAGGTGGCGCAGGCCGTGAGACCGCTTGAGGTCGTGAGTGAGTTCCTGGCCGAACCGGGGACGAAGACCCGGTTGGAGCTGGCGCTGGCCAGGATCACCTTCGACATGCTCGACCACAACATCGTCCGCTCGGAGTGAATCTGTGAAAACCTCCTTCATGGCCCCGGATTTCCTGCGTGCCCTTGGGCCGTCGGGTTTCACTCGCCAGGTGGAGCGCCTCGCGCTCCACCTGGGTTTCACCGACGTGGTCAACATCGACGGGTCCTACGATCAAGGAGGGGACATCCTCGCGCTCCGGGAGGGAAAGCGCTGGGTCTTCCAGGCGAAGTGGAAGGCGGGGGCGGCCGTGCCACCCAGCGCGATCGACGAGGTGCTCCACGCCAAGGCCCACTACGGCGCCGACCACGCTGTAGTCGTGACGAACAGCCGCTTCGGACCTACCACCCGCAAGCGCCGCGAGAGTCTCGCGGCAGCCGGGATGCGCGTGGAGCTGTGGTCTGGTCACGAACTCATGGATCTGTACGCGGACGACGTGTTCGCTGCCCGGCGCCTTCCGCCGCATACCCTGCGGAACTACCAGGAGCAGGCGCTCCAGGCCGTCCTCGACGACCTCGACAGCTCAGACCGCGCACTGCTCGTGCTGGCCACCGGCCTGGGGAAGACGGTGGTCGGCGGCGAGGTGATCGCTCACCATCTCAGTCGGAATCCCAGCGACAAGGTCCTGGTCGTCGCCCCGGCCAAGGATCTGGTAGACCAGCTGGAACGCGCGCTCTGGCAGCACCTATCCAAGGACGTCCGCACGCAGCTCCTGACCGGAGATCACCGACCCGACGACCTGCGAGGGGTGACGTGCGCCACTGTGGCGAGCGCCCTCGGTTACGCGCGGGCCGGCTACCGGCCCGCTCTGGTGATGGTCGATGAGGCCCACCACGTGGCCGAGGACGGGCAGCTCGCCGAACTGCTCGACGTCCTCGCTGCCAGCCGTCAATTCGGAGTGACGGCGACGCCGTGGCGGGGCGACCGCTTCGATATTCGCCATCGGTTCGGCGAGCCGAGCTTCACTCTCGGCATCGAGGACGGCATGCGGCTCGGCTACCTGTCCGAAGTGCGGTACAGGCTCTACGCCGACAGTATCGACTGGGACTTCGTCCGCTCTGCCAGCGAGCACAGCTACTCGATCAAAGACTTGAACGCTCGACTCTTCCTGCCAGAACGGGACGAGGCGGTCCGTGAACAGCTCATGACTGTCTGGGAACGGACACTCCAGCCGCGCGCGATCGTATTCTGCCGCACCGTCGAACACGCGGAGCGGATGGCCGCCCTGCTCGGAGAGGTGCCCCAGTGGCGGGGGGCTCTCGCGGTCCACGCGGGCCTGGACCGGCGGGAGCGACAGGCGCGGCTGATGCGCTTCCGCAGCGGTCAGACGCCGATCCTCACCGCGGTCGACATCCTGAACGAGGGAGTCGACGTTCCTGACGTCAACATCCTCTGCTTCGCGCGAGTCACGCACAGCCGTAGGATCTTCGTTCAACAGCTCGGGCGAGGCTTGAGGTTGCGCGCCGGTAAGACGCACGTGGAGGTTCTAGACTTTGTCAGCGATATCCGTCGCGTCGCGGCCATCATGAACATCCGCCAACAGGTCGCAGAGGACGAACTCGAAACCCTGCGGCTGGCGCGGCGTGGCACCAGTTTCGAGTTCGCGGACCAGCGCGCTGAGAGCCTGATGCGTGAATGGATCAAGGACGCGGCCAGTTTGGAGACCGCGCTGGACGAGAGCCGTCTACAGTTCCCCAACCCCGCCGCCTTTGGAGGCTGAACCTGAATGAGCGAGATCGACGAGGAGATCCGGGGGGAGGTCCTCTCCGAGGTCTACCGCCAGATCGAGGAACTCGATTGGGACGGGCTATCCGCGCGTGAGCGATCACGATGTTACGAGCGGTGGGTCAACGATCCATTGATCGGTGACAAGCTGGCCCGATTCATCCCTCGGGAGAAGGTCCGGGTGTGGATCAAGGACGGGCCAGTGAAGGAACTCCCTCGGGTCCGCAACGGCATTGGCCCCAACGCGAAGTACGCTTCCCGCCGTTACCCGACGGCCGATCAGATCGCCCGGCAGGTTCTCGGTCCGGAATGGCGAGCAGACCTCGACACGCTCGACATAAAGCCCACCCAGTGTGTCGTCAAGGGGCCCGACTCCGAGCGACTCATGATGTGGGCACCCGCTCAGAACCTCCAGGACCTCGTCTGGGCCGGAATCAACGCTAAGGTGGACGATCGCCCCAAGCCTCTCCTTATCATCGGGCTGACACAGGGGCAGCGGCTGGGCGAAGCCGAGCAGGCGAGGCAACGCCTTATCGCAGGGGTTGCCGGGCTCGAGCTGATCCACACCACACTGAGACTGATGCGCGTCTCTCCCCGCTGACCTTTCAGCGGTGGCTCACCGCGCTGGCGAGCAGGCTCGGATGCCCCACGACCGCATCCGTACCGCCGCAAGTCATCTATCGCTGCGGGCGGGCGTTGGCGTGCCCCCCCCCCCCCCCCCCCCCCCCCCCCCTCGGGTTGCTCGGCCAGGAGGCCAGGGGGGGGGGGGTGCG